>JAEYTQ010000219.1 GCA_023433965.1 Pseudomonadota bacterium
ACCGACAACGGCGTCGAGGCCGGCACGCTCGCGGTGGTCTTGAACTGGTTGACCTTTGGCCTTCCGTCCATGAAGTCCCAGAGCAGCTTGGAAAAGCCCGGCCCCTTCTCCATGATGTCGAGATAGGACTTGGCGCAGAGGATCGCGCCGTCGATCTTGGCCCTGTTGCGCACGATGCCGGCATCGTTCATCAGCGCATGAACCTTCTTTTCGTTGTAGCGCGCGATCTTCTCCGGCTGGAAATCGTCGAAGGCTTTGCGGAAATTATCGCGCTTGCGCAGGATCGTGATCCAGGACAGGCCCGCCTGGAAGCCGTCGAGAATCAGCTTCTCGTACAGCGCCCGGTCGTCATATTCGGGCACACCCCATTCGGTGTCGTGATAAGCGACGTAGAGCGGATCTTCGCCGGGCCAGGGACAGCGTGTCTTTCCGTCGGGATGCAGGCGAGGGGCGCGGATCATGAGGTGGGTTGCTTCGTCGGAATTCGAACGGCGTCTGGGTCTGCGAGGGTCAGCGGCAATCCCCCGGCGGTGAGCGGCTGGCCGGCGTCGAGTGCGTCGGCAACGCGGTCGATGCGCACCAGCGCAATGCCCTTGCCGCGGGCGGTCGACCCGATGCTTCCAACCGGCTTGTCGCCGGCCAGAATGGTGGCGCCGGGCTCGGGCGAGGCACCGTCGAGCAGCACCTTGACGCTGCGCGTGCGCGCGGTGCCGCGATGCTGCATGCGCGAGACCACCTCCTGGCCGACATAGCAGCCCTTGTCGAAATCGACCCCCGCGAGACGGTCCATGTTGGTCTCGTGCGGGAACGCGTCGCTGTACATGAAATCGAGTCCGCCGCGCGGCACGCCGAGCGCGATGCGGTGCGCCTCGTATTCGGTGGCATCGACCAGCTCGGCGCCGATGAGGTCGGAGAGTGTCTGCTTGAGATCTTCCGGGATCAGGATGCGGGTGCCGAGCGCATCGTTGCGCGGGTCGGTGAATGCAAGGTCCGGCTGCGCCGCAGGCTGGCCGTCCCAGGCCGCGAGCACGCCGAGATCGAGCTTTTCCACGGTGACTTTGGCGCGCAGCTTGTAGAATTTCAGCTTGGTGGCGAGGGCGTCCGCCAGCGCTTTCGGACAATCGATCAGGAACCCGCCGCCATGGCCGGCCGGCACCTCCGTGATCAGAAAATCCACGATGATCTTGCCCTGAGGCGTCAGCAGCGCGCCGAATCGCCCCAGGCCCGGCTTCAGCCTCTCGACATCGGTCGTGACCAGGCCGTTGAGGAAGTTGCGCGCATCCTCACCTGCGACCTTGACCACGCTCCGGTCGGGAAGAAACGCCGATTTCATGCGAAAATCTCTTGCGACATGTTGCTACGGAACGTAAGCCCCCAAGCGATAAACGACAAGACCTCGAGCCCTGCGCTTGGGGATGAGAGAGGCCCCAGCCATGACCCAGCGTTTCGACGTGATCCTCAAAGGCGGCACCGTGGTCAACCAGGACGGCGAGGGTGTTCGCGATATCGGCATCGTCGGAGGTCGCATCGCCGAGCTGGGCCCGCTGTCGCACGGCAGCGCGGCCGAGGTCATCGACTGCAAGGGCCTGCACATCCTGCCCGGCGTGATGGACACCCAGGTGCATTTCCGCGAGCCGGGGCTGGAGCAGAAGGAAGACCTCGAGACCGGCTCGCGTAGCGCCGTGATGGGCGGCGTCACTGCCGTGTTCGAGATGCCCAACACCTCTCCCTTGACCGTGACGGAGGCGACCTTCGCCGACAAGGTGAAGCGCGCTCATCACCGCATGCATTGCGATTACGACTTCTTCATCGGCGGCACCCGCGATAACGTGCAGGATCTGCCGGTGCTGGAGCGCGCGCCGGGCTGTGCCGGCGTCAAGGTCTTCATCGGCTCCTCCACCGGTGCGCTCTTGGTGGAGGACGACGAAAGCCTGCGCCGCATCTTCCAGGTGATCCGCCGCCGCGCCGCGTTCCACGCCGAGGACGAGTACCGCCTCAACGACCGCAAATCGCTGCGCATCGAGGGCGATGCCCGCTCGCATCCAGTCTGGCGCGACGAGACCGCGGCGCTGATGGCGACCCAGCGCCTGGTCAAGCTCGCCCACGAAACGGGCAAGCGCATCCACGTACTGCACATCTCGACCAAGGAAGAGATCGAGTTCCTGCGCGACCACAAGGACGTCGCCTCCTGCGAGGCAACGCCGCATCATCTCACGCTGGTTGCGCCCGACTGCTACGACCGGCTCGGTACGCTCGCGCAGATGAACCCGCCCGTGCGCGGGGCCGATCACCGCGCCGGCATCTGGCGCGGCATCGAGCAAGGCATCATCGACGTGCTCGGCTCCGACCACGCCCCGCACACGCTGGAGGAGAAGTCGAAGAGCTATCCGGCCTCGCCTTCAGGCATGACCGGGGTGCAGACGCTGGTGCCGCTGATGCTCGATCACGTTAACGCGGGTCGGCTCTCTCTGGCGCGCTTCGTCGACCTCACCAGTGCCGGCCCCGCGCGCCTTTACAACATGGCTTGCAAGGGCCGCATCGCCGCCGGCTATGATGCCGATTTCACCATCGTCGATTTAAAGCGCAGCGAGACCATTACCAACAAATGGGTGGCCTCCAGGGCCGGCTGGACGCCCTATGACGGCGTGCGCGTCACCGGCTGGCCCGTCGGCACCTTCATCCGCGGCCGCCGCGTGATGTGGCAGGGCGAGCTGGTGACGGCGTCGCAAGGTGAGGCGGTGCGGTTTCTGGAGACGCTTAGGCCGTAGTCAGGAGGCACACTGCTCGCCCCGCTCGTCATTGCGAGCGCAGCGAAGCAATCTCGGGTCTCTCCGGGGCGGCAGTCTGGATTGCTTCGTCGCAAGGGCTCCTCGCAATGACGAGAGGAGAGAGCTACACTTCCTCTCGAACGGGAGTGCAGTCCGATCTCCCAGCCAACCGCCCTCATCACCACCGAACAACTCGCCGCCGCCCTGGCCGATCCCAATCTTCGCCTCTACGATTGCACGACCTATCTCGAACCCGCACCGGAAGGCAGCGCCGTTCCCTATCGCGCGGTCCCTGGCGACAAGACGTTCGAAGCCGGTCACATCCCCGGCGCCGACTTCCTCGACCTGCAAGGCGAGTTCTCCGACGCTTCGTCACAGCACTTCTTCATGATGCCCGATGTCGCCCAGTTGGAGGCCGCGTTCGGACGCCACGGCCTCGATGCGAGCAAGACCGTTGTCCTCTACAGCATCGGCACCATGATGTGGGCAACGCGGTTCTGGTGGATGCTGCGCTCGCTCGGGGTCGAGGCCCGGGTGCTCGACGGCGGCTTCGACAAATGGAAGGAGGAGGGGCGGCCGGTCGAGACGGGCGAACCGCGGTCGTATCCGGCGACGACCTTCAGGTCGACACCACGCGCGGGCTTCTTTGTCGACAAAAATGTCGTGAAGGCGGGCATCGGCGATCCCGCCACCGTCATTGTCAACGCGCTCGGCCCGCAGTTTCACCGCGGCCGCGAGCCCAGCCGCTACGGTCGGCCCGGCCGCGTTCCCGGCAGTGTCAACGTCCCCGCCGCCACGCTCGCCAATCCCGACAAGACGTTGACGAGTGTTGCGGATGCGGAAGCGAAGTTCGTCACCCAGGGCGTCACGCGCGACAAGAATGTGATCCTCTACTGCGGCGGCGGGATCTCGGCCACGGTCGATCTGCTGCTGTTGACGGAATTAGGCTACGACAAGCTGACGCTGTACGATGCGTCGATGGGAGAATGGGCGAAGGATCCGGCACTGCCGATCGAGACGGATTGAGGCGCGCGTTCCCGACCGCACCGGGAACATCTCCCGGCCATCGCGAGACTAATGCTTGTCCGCGTTCGGTCGCTTCCGTGCGATAAGAGCGGCAGGCTTCGCGACGATCTTCGCAAAGTCATTTCATCCGTGGACTGGCCCCGCCCGCGTGGCGGGGTCATTTTTTGTGCAGAGCTACTGCCTGCAGATGCCGACCGAGAATTCGCCGTTGCGAATGCGCCCGGGAAAGCCCTCGACGAACTTGGCGACCGCGTCCTCGCCATAGGTGCCGACGAGCTCGGCCAATGCCGCAAACAGGCTCGCCTGCGCGAGGCAGTCGCCGTCGACGCCGTCGTGGCGCGCCTCGGCCCAGGCCTCGTTGAGATAGCTCAGGGCGGCCTGTTTCTGCTCGTGGGCGGGCAGCGGCGCGCGGGCGGGGGCGTAGGAAATCGACTGGCTCATGAAACTCGGTCAGGGCTGGGGCGCGATCCACGGCGATGCGCTGTCCGAGAGGTGTAGCACGGTCGTTAACGACCGCTAGGCCACATCTTTAGGAACGGTTAACGGCTGTGAACAAAGTCGATGACAGGGTTCCTTCGTCATTCCGGGGCGCGCGAAAGCGCGAGCTACGGTGCGCAATGCGCACCTGAGAATCCATCAGGCCGCTGAGACGGTGGATGAATGGATTCCGGGTTCGCGACTTCGTCGCGCCCCGGAATGACGAGTAGAGATAGCTTAGTTCGCGTAGCGTGCCGTCAGATCGCGCGAGATCTTCGAGCCTTCCTCGATATACCGCCGGATCGCCACCGTCGCAGCCGGCGTGCAGCTGCGGTAGGTCTGCTGAAAACCGTTATAGCCGCGGTTGAAGCCGGCGATCATGCGGGTTCGGCGCTCCCCGGAAGGGGTTTCGGCATCGATCAGCGCCTGCATCTCGTTGCGCCATTTGTTACCTTCGTTGGTCCCGCAGATGCCGCGCAGATAGTGCAGCCCGCCGAGGATCTCGGCCAGCCGCTGCAAATCGCCGTCAAACGGCGCCGCCCCCTCCTGAGCCTTCGCAGGCACGGAGGCGCAGGCAAAAATCAGGGCAAGAACGGCCAGACATCGCGCGGTCATCGGCGGCTGTATGCCCCCTCGTGGCTGGGGACGCAAGGCGGGGCCATCAGGCCCCGATGAGCCGGTGGGCCGACTGGATGACCTCCTCCAGCCCACCCGTCAGTTTGAGGTCGCCGAGGCTTCCGAGAGCGCCAGGGGCGACCCAGCGATAATCGTCAAGCTCCTCGTTCAGAGACGGCTCCTCGGCCATCCAGCGGGCGGCAAAGGACATGATCAGATAATGGCCGGCGCCGGGCGCGGCCGGCAGCACCTCGCGCCAGCCGGCGAGACCGATGATCTCGATACGAAGGCCGGTTTCCTCGTCGACTTCGCGGGTCAAGGCCTGATGCAGCGATTCGCCGAATTCGACCCGGCCGCCCGGAAGCGAATAGAAGCCCTGGGCGGGCGAGCGGGCGCGGCGGACCAGCAGCACCTTGCCGTCACGGAAGATGGCGGCGCTGACCGCAAGCTGGGGGTGGGTCGGCTGGAGGATTGCGGGCAATCTCGTCACCTAGCCGGCCGAGTTCGCCATGATGGTGTCGACGTCGGCCTCCGCGCCGCCATTGATGATGCCGCCGCAGGCAGCGATCAGCGGCTTGACCCAGAGCGTGGCCTGCTCGGCGAGGCGGACGCGGGTCGAGTCCTTCTCGACCTCGCGCATCGCCGAGCCGACCGCGGTCAGGATCGA
>JAEYTQ010000232.1 GCA_023433965.1 Pseudomonadota bacterium
AGCGGCTACTAAAGAACATCAGTGCCATGAGTCCGCATCCGATGAGGAGCGAGAAGAAGGTGCCAAGCCCGAGAGCGATCCACCCGTGCTTGCCCATCTCGACGCCGCTGCTGGCGCTCCAAACGGAGACTCCCCAGACGCCCGTTAGAATCAACACGGAGCCCAAAACCACCAGCAGAATGATTTGGCCTGCACTGAGGCTTCGCATGGTTGCGTCCTTTATCGTCCCCTGGGCCAGGTTCAACCGCCGAACGGGGAAGGGGGTCCCGCCGCGGTGCCGTGAAAAGCCGTAGGCGTAGGGAACCGTAGGGTCGAACATTTGGGCCGGAACCCGGGTGTGCTGTCGCAGTCTTTGGAAAACCCGCATATGTCGTGTCCCGATAGATTCTTGAACCTTTATCGCGCCGCGGAATCTCGGTTTCTTTGCGACACCGCAAAGTTCTCGACGGCGGCTCCGGTACCCTTCCGATCATCGATCCAGACCAGTCCGGCACCACGCCCATCCAGATTTGCGTGATCGCGACCTTTTCTATTCTGCGCCGGAAGGGAATGAGGAAACGAAACGATCATGATCGGCGGCAGCATTTCCCGATGGACGATGACCTACTTCGCAGCGGCGCTGATCTGGTTGTTGGCCGCGCTCGCGCTGATGGTCACGGGCATCGGACACCCCGCAGCAGATCTGGCTGCTCCCGATACGCTCGTTCTGGTGCATGTGGTCTGCATCGGCTGGCTGAGCCTCGCGATGTGCGGAGCGCTGTTCCAGTTCGTGCCGGTCCTCGTCGCGACGCCGCTGTTCCGTGAAGAATGGGCATTGCCCGCGCTGGGCTTTTTGACGGCGGGGCTGCACTGCCTGCTCGCCGGTTTCATGGTCCTGGGCGGCCGACTGCCGTCCGCGCCGTGGCTGCTGCCGCTCGGGGCGGTGCTGCTGCTCGTCGGCTTCGGCCTCGTCGCGGTCGATCTCGCTTTGACGGCTTGGCGGCGACCGACAGGGCCGGCGCGGTTCGTCCTGGTCGGCCTGATCTCGCTTTGCACGACCGTTGCGTTCGGCGCGGTTTTCGCGTTCGCGCTGGCAGGATGGGCCGGCCGGTTCGGCGAGGCTGTCCTGGCGCGGGGCATCCCGTTGCACGCCATCGCGGGGCTCGGCGGCTGGCTGACGTTGACGGCCATGGGCGTCAGCTACCGATTGCTTTCCATGTTCATGTTGGCGCCCGATGTCGAGGACCGCAATAGCCGCCTCACGCTCGCCGCCGGCGCGCTCGCGGTCGCCACGACCGTCGGCGGCGGAGCCGCGGCGATCGGCTTCCAACTGGGGCTGAATACCCTGCTCTCGATCGCCGCGCTTTTCGGCCTGGTTTGCGTCGGCCTCTACGGACGGGATCTTGCGGGCATCTTCCGCAGCCGCAAGCGGCGACATCTCGAACTCAACATGCGGATGGCGATGCTATCATTCGCAAGTCTGGCAGGAACCGGAATACTGGGAATAGCGCTCGTTGCGACGCGAACGCTGCCGCTGCATCTCGGCGCCTTCGCCTTCCTGGCGGCCTTCGGCTGGCTGTCGGGGCTGGTCCTGGCCAAGCTCTACAAGATCGTCGCGTTTCTCACGTGGCTCGAGACCTATGGGCCCGTGATGGGACGCGCGCCGACCCCTCGCGTCCAGGACCTGGTCGCGGAAAGCAGGGCGACCAAGTGGTTCGCGATCTACTACGTCTCCGTCTGGACGGGGACGCTCGCTCTGCTCGCGGCGGAGCCGGGCGCGTTCCGGATGGCCGCGGCCGCGATGACGGTCGGAGTGGTCGGGATCGTCCACGAAATCATTCGAATCCGGCGTCTGGACGACGTCGCCTCGACGCTGCGCCTGCCGGCCGGCGCCGTCGCGCCGCACCTGCTGTTCGCCAAAACCTGAGGAGACCGCAATGACCGAGTATCTGGATGTCGATGCCCGTCCGATCCTGCGTGCCGGAGGCGAGCCGTTCTCCGTCATCATGGCCGCGGTCGGTCGGCTGCAGCAGGGGCAGGGTCTCCGCCTCTACGCGCCGTTCAAGCCGGTGCCTTTGTTCGGCGTCATGGCGGACAAGGGCTTCGCTCATTCGGCGAGCGAACTCGAAGGGGGCGAATGGGAGGTGCTGTTCACGCCTGTCGGAGCCAAGCCGGACATCACATCGACTGCCGCCGGCGGCTCGCCCTTCGCGGCCTGGCCCGAGCCTGTCGTGGAGCTCGATAATCGCGACCTCGAGCCGCCCGAGCCCATGGTCCGGATCCTCGCCGCGGCGGAAAAGCTCGATCCCGGCGAAACTCTGACCTCGCTTTTGAGCCGGGAGCCGGTGTTTCTGTTTCCTCAGCTCGAGAAGCGGGGCTTTCGCTGGCTCGGTGGATTTCGCCCCGACGGTGCCACCTACGAACTGACTGTGAGAGCGCCGTCATGAGGGACCGATTGGACGAAGCCGTCCGCGACGCGCTGCGCGTCGTGATCGATCCCGAACTGGGCGAGAACATCGTCGATCTCGGTTTCGTCTATGAGATCGCGGTCACCGATGGGGCGGTCCGCATCACGATGACGGCGACGACGCCGGGCTGTCCCGCGACGTCCTTCCTGAGGGAAGGAGCGCAGGCGGCGGCGTCGACCGTCCCAGGGGTGGTTTCCGTCGACGTGGCGATGACCTTCGAGCCGCCTTGGACTCCCGACATGATGGCACCGGCGGTCCGGGCCTCGCTCGGCTTCGCCGCGGTGAACTGACGCTCGCCATGGCCATCACCATCGAGATCGATCATGCGAAGACGCGGGCCAAGGCCGCGGCGGCAGCCGGCCTGCCCGTCGTGCCCCAAGCCGTCAAAGGTCCGATCCGCAGGCTCAAATGGGCCATTCTGCTGCTGACACTGTCGATCTACTACGTCACTCCGTTCCTTCGCTGGGATCGCGGACCTAACGCGCCCGACCAGGCGGTGCTGCTCGACTTCGCAAACGGGCGCCTCTACGCCTTCTTCGTCGAGATATGGCCTCAGGATCTCTATCTGGTGACGGGCCTCCTGGTGCTGGCCTCGACCATCCTGATCCTCACGAACGCGCTCGCGGGGCGTCTGTGGTGCGGGTTCGCGTGTCCACAGACGGTGTGGACCGATCTGTTCCTGCTCGTCGAGCGTCTGATCGAAGGCGACAGGCGCCAGCGCCTCAAGAACATCGGAACGCCCCTCACGCCGAAGCGAGTCGTCCGGACCGCGGCGAAGCACGCGGCCTGGCTTCTGATCTCGTTGGCGACGGGCGGCACGCTGATTTTCTACTTCACCGACGCGCCGGATCTGCTGCGCGGCTTCGCTGCTGGCAACTTTTCCGTCGACGCCCTGACGTGGATCGCGGTGTTCACGGGTACGACCTACGGCCTTGCGGGTTTCGCGCGCGAGCAGGTCTGTACCTTCATGTGTCCCTGGCCGCGCCTGCAGGGTGCGATCTGGGATCCGGAGGCCTACACCGTCAATTATCGCGACTACCGGGGCGAGCGGCGGACCTCCGCGAAGAAGGCCACCGAGTTGCGGCTGCGGGGCGAGACGGCAGGCGATTGCGTGGACTGCGGCCAGTGCGTCGCGGTCTGTCCGATCGGAATCGACATCCGCGAGGGCCCGAACTTCGCGTGCATCAATTGCGGCCTGTGCGTCGATGCATGCGATGGCGTGATGGCGAAGCTCGGACGCCCGCGAGGCCTGATCGATTACGAAAGCTGGGCGAACATCGAACGGGGGCGCAGCAAGGAGGCTCCTCGCAACCGTTTGCTGCGGCCGAAGACCGTCGGCTTGACGGCGGCATGCCTTGCGCTGGCCGGAACGATCGGGGTGGCATTCGCGACGAGGACCACCGCGTCGTTGTCGGTCCAGCACGACCGCGATCCCGTCGCCGTCCGGCTATCGGACGGGTCGTTGCGCAATGCCTACACGGTGAAGCTCCTGAACAAGTCGTCGAGCCCGCATCGTTACACGCTGTCCGTCAGCGGCATCGACGCAAGACTCTCCATCGTGGGCAGCGATGGTCTCGCTCCCATCGAGGTCGCCCCGGACGCCTCGGAGTCGTTGCGCGTCACCTTGACGGCGGCGGATGCCGAGCAAAAGGACGTCGTGTTCACGGCCCGGGACGAGGCCGGGAATACGCTCTCCGCCAAGGACCGGTTCGTCGAGCGGTAACGTTCAGGAAGGCACCCGAGCTGCCGCTTGCTGCTATTTCGACTGGAAGTGGATGGTGAGCAGCAGGGAGGCGTCTTTGATTCCCGTGACCGAGTGCGCTGCCCCTCCATCGAGGTAGAGCCATTCGCCCGCGGAGAGCTCCATTTCCGTGTCGGAAAGACCGAGGCGCACGCAACCTTCGATGCAGAACAGGGTGATCTCCCCGTCCACCCGGTGGGACGCGATTTCGCGCCCCGCCGGGACGATCAGGCGTACTGCCTCGAACGTGTCGGTCTTCACGATCGCGGTCGTGCGTGCGTCGTGAAGCTTGGCTCCAAGCGGCCGAAGGTCGACGACTTCTCCCGAACCCGCATGATGCACGGCCATTCCGCTTCCTTTCCTGCCTTCGTGAACGCACGACTTGTCAGGGAGCTCCGTTTGGCCACGGAGCTCGCTGGAGACGCGCGAAGCTCGTGTGCTCCGCGCCCCGTTAGCGCCACCAATTGTTCGCGGCGGCGACCGTCTGGAAATGGACGGCGACGACATGGGATGTGGCGATCAATTGCTCCGCGTCCTGCTCGTACGCCGTCCGGAGGCGGGTCCGGACTTCGTCCGACGGTTGCGTCATCTTCACCGCCATCCGCGATAGCTTGACCGCAAGTTCGAAGCCGGCCTGAGGGGTGTCTGTCTTCAAGGAGGGTAACCAATTCTCGCTCATGTGCATCCTCACTAGCTCTGCGGGAAAGGGGCGCGACGTTACTGGGTGAGCTTCACCGGCGCCTTGTCGAACGTGTGCAGATAGGCGATCAGGTCCTTGATCTTCTGCTCGTCCTTGATACCGGCGAAGGCCATCTTTGTGCCCGGAATCTTGGCCTTCGGATCCTTGATGTACTCGCTGAAGGTGGCCTCGTCCCAGGTGATGCCGGATTTCTTGTTGGCGTCGGTGTAGTTGTAGCCCTCGACCGATCCGGCCTTGCGTCCGATCAGCCCGTTCAGCACGGGGCCGACGACGTTTTTGGCGCTGTCGCCGACCTGGTGGCAGGCCTTGCAGACGGCGAAGACCTTTTCGCCCGCGGCGGCGTCCTGGGCGCTGGCCTGGCCGAGGCCCGCGACGAGAAACAGGGCGACGAGTGCTGTCCGGTTCATCTAGTTCTCCTTCGGTGGTTGAGTTGCTTGGTCACGCGGTGATCTCCGAGGGCTTGCCGGAGGCATCGACGAGGTGCACGCGCTCGACATCCACGTGCGGCAGCAGCGAACGGATCCGTTCCTCCGGCATCAGGCTGAACGCGGTCGACAGCGCGTCCGCCGCGGTCGCGCCGCGGGACACGGTGGTCACGCTACGATACCTGGCGGCGCAGCCACCCGTCCGAGGATCGAAGAGGTGGTTGAAGCGGCCTTCCGGGTCGAACCGGAAGCCGTACGCCCCCGACGTCGACAACGCGCGGTCGACCACCGAAAGCACCGTTTCCGTGCGGCCTGCGACTTCCGGATCGGCGACCCCGACGTCCCAGGGGCGCCCGTCCGGACGTGGTCCGATGGCGCGGGCCTCGCCCATGTCGACAAGGCTGTGGGCTATGCCGTGAGCCTGCAGCAGCTCCACGATCTTGTCAGTCACGTAACCCTGCGCGATCCCGTTCAGCGTGACGGCCATGCCGCGCGGCATCGCGATCCGGTCGCGGCCGACCGACAGCCGGCCACAACCCACGCACGCAAGCGCGGCCTGGATCGCCGCGGACGGGGGGCCGGCGGGGTCCGCACCCTCCCGGGCGAAGTGGCTGGCGTAGAGGTCCCATAGCGGCTGCACGGTGACATCGAACGATCTGTCCGTCAGCTTCGAGTAATGCTGCGCGGTCGTGAGCAGATCGACCATCTCGGCTGCCGGATCGACCAGGATGCCGGTCCGGTTCAGCTCGACGAGGGCGGAATCCTTGAGGTAGAGGCTGAACAGCCGCTCGAGCCGGTGCGCCTCCGCGCTTGCCAGCGAGATCAGCCGCTCCGCCTCCCGTCGGTCTCCGTGGTGAATCTCCATCGTGGCGACCGCGCCGAGCACGGTGCCCCGCCATGTGACGGGCGCCGCGTCGGCGCGCGCGGCAAGCTCTGAGGGCAATAGGCCGAGACCGGCCGCTGCGGCACTGATCCGGACGAAGCGTCGGCGCGAGATGCGGCGCATCACCATGTCTCCTTAGTCGTTCGGCCGGCGCGAGCCAGCCTCCTCGTCGGCGGAAGCGGCCCCTTGGCGGTCAACCGAGGCCAGGACGTAGTCCCGGGGCACCTGGCCGAATTCGACGATCCGGCCCCCGTTATCTCCGACGAACTTCTCCGCCGCCGCCCGGTCCGAGAA
>JAEYTQ010000245.1 GCA_023433965.1 Pseudomonadota bacterium
GCCGTAACCATAGCCGTAATAGCCGCCGTACAGGCCGGCACCCGCGATCCCCGCTCCGATCGCCACGCCGGGCCAGAAGCCACCGCCACGCCAATGGCCGCCATGGCCCCAACCACCACCGCCATGCCAGTGGCCGCCATGTCCGAACCCGCGCGCCTCGGCCGCTTGCGGCACTGACAGCCCGATCGCCGCGACGGCCAGCGCCGCCATCATCATCCTGCGTAACATCACTCGATCCTCCGCGTGGACACGCTCCACGCTTCAAAGCAGGACCACGCTAGCGCGACCCGGGTATTCGTGACAGCCACGCTGTCTCACTTCCGCGCGAGCTTGAGCCCCGCGAGATGGCCGGATGTTGAACGCTTCGCCGACGAGACGAGTGCTTCCGGAACAAATCTCCTCGTCCCGGTTTGGAAAACGAGGGAGGCATTCGCCATGACCGATCGCGATCCATTGGCAGAGGGCGAGCGCGCGGCGCGCCAGAACATTCCGGCCGAAGCCAATCCTTATTCAGACGGCAGCGACGAACACGCGCTGTGGTCGGCGGGCCATGAGAAGGTTGCAGGCGCCATGGAGGCCCGCGAGTCCGAAGGCACTTAGCCGATCCGCTTCAAGCCTTTGCTGAACCGCGGTCCGTTGGCGACGTAGAACTTGGCCGCGCTGCCCATCCTCTGCACCTGCGTGTCGTCGAGGTTGCGAACCACGCGCGCGGGCGAGCCGATGATCAGCGAGCGCTCCGGGAACTCCTTGCCCTCGGTGATGACGGAGCCGGCGCCGACGATGCTGTTGCGGCCGATCCTGGCGCCGTTCATGACGATCGAGCCCATGCCGATCAGTGCGCCGTCCTCGATCGTGCAGCCGTGCAGGATGACGTTGTGGCCGACGGTGCAATCCCTGCCGATGTGGAGCGGAAAGCCAAGATCGGTGTGGCAGGTCGAGCCGTCCTGCACGTTGGCGCCCTCGCCGATCTCGATCCATTCATTGTCGCCGCGTAGCACCGCGCCGAACCAGACGCTCGCACCCGGCTTCAGGCGCACGCGGCCGATCACGGTCGCGGTCTCCGCAATGAAGTAATTGCCGTCGGCGGGAAGGTCGGGCGCCTGCCCGTCGAGCTCGTAGATCGCCATGGAGGTCTCCTGTCGCGTCGACCCCAGCCATAGCGAAACGGCAGCCCGGAGGCAAAGGGCCGGCCGCGCGCGAGGCGCGCGGGTGTCAGACCGGAATGCCGGCCGCGCGCAGCGTCATCAAAAAGAAGGTGCCGCTCATCATGCTCCAGAAGCTGGCGATGACGGTGGCCATCATCACGAACTCGATCCGGCGGCTCTCCACCTGGATGCCGCGCAGCGTGTTGCGCATGATGATGAAGGGCGCGGCGAACACCAGGAACGGAACCGCCGCGAAGGTCTTCGGCGCGACGCCCTCCTGCAACAGGCCGAAGCCGGCGGGCCGCTGCGCGAGCGCCTGGTATCCGTTCACGAGCGCCCCGGCGAGCGCGAAACCGATGCCGATCGCAAAGAACGTATTGAGAGCTTCAGGTGTCATCGGAACGGTCCGCCCTTACGCAACGCCACCCCGTTCCTGTGACAAAGAGCACGGGTTAACGCTACATTATCCTTAAGGGACGGTTAACGCCGCCGGCCGCCTCGCGCAGGGCCCTTCCTCGGTTCCCGCAGCCGGGAACGCTGCGCGAAATCGCCGTCGCGTGGCATATTCGCCGCTGATTCGTCGCCCCCCGGCCGACGCCCGGCTCTCCCAGCGCTCAAGTCATGACGGTGTTTTCGGCAGCTCCCCTCAGATCCCCGCGCACGCGCACCAGGACGCACGTCGTGCCGATCGTGCTCGGCGGCGCGGCCGCGCTGGCTGCCGTCGCGCTGGTCGCCTATCTGTTGTGGCCGACCTGGGGCAGCCGGGGCGCGAACGCGCCGGACAAGCTGCCGGTGAGCGTCGGCGGCACGCTATTCAACCCGCCGGTGACCGCAATCCGGATGAAGATCCAGCGGCACTCGGGACCGCAGGAGCGCATCGACCTCGACTTCCTCTATCCCTCGCTGCAGCCGCCCGGCACGCCCAAGCACGTCACCGCCGACACGGCGGAGGCGGCCCTGCAGTCGATCGACCGCATCTTCCTGTCGATCGCGGCCCATCACGACGCGCTCTCGCCCGAGCAGCGAACGGCCACGATCTATCCGCGCTATCTCGACCCGGCCCCGGCGATCCCTGCTGACGGCCTGACCATGCGGATGTTCCGCACCGACACGCCCTACGGCAGCGAGGACCTCTACTCCGCCGCAAGCCCCGCGCTGACCGCGCGCTGTACGCGCGATGGGGCCACGCCCGGCATGTGTCTTTCGGAGCGCCGCGTCGGCGGTGCCGACCTCACCTTCCGCTTTCCCCGAAGCTGGCTGTCGCAATGGCGCGACGTGGCGGAGGCGATGGACCGGCTGACGCTGCAACTGCGCGGGCCGCGGGGCTGAAGGGAGCCTTTCAAGACAAGTTGTCCGAAAACAACCCCATGCACAGTAGCCAAGCGCTTGGCATGGTTCGTCTTTTCAGAATCGCACCTTCACCACGCCGGAAATCGCTTGCCACGGCGGGATTCAAACACCCGCCCTCTTCGAATTTTTCGAATTCACTTTGAGGCGTCGGGCAATACAGGGGTAGAATGGCACGATCGAAAATCGTGAGATGGTTATTGCCTGTCATTGCGAAGAGAGTGCGCCTCGATCTTGATGCGTGCTCCGGACGCAGCGCAGTGCGTCCGGGACACGAGAGGCGTCGATAACTACTCCTGGTCGACGAGATCGTCCTCGAGGATCGCCATCTGAAACTGGAACGAACGATCGTCGTCCTCGTCATCGACGAAGAGCACGCCGATGAACTCCTCGCCGATGTAGACTTCGGCGGAATCGTCCTTCTTCGGCCGCGGCACGACGCGGATCTTGGGATTGCCGAACACGCGCTTCAGATACGCATCCAACTT
>JAEYTQ010000249.1 GCA_023433965.1 Pseudomonadota bacterium
CAAAAGCGTACCGGCAAGGCCGTCGGCCTGGAGGTGATGGTGCCGCTGATCGCGACCAAGGCCGAGCTCGATCTCGTCAAGGCGCGGATCGACGCCACCGCCCAGGCCGTGATGCGCGAGACCAACACCAAGCTGGCCTATCAGGTCGGCACCATGATCGAGCTGCCGCGCGCGTGCCTGCTCGCGGGCGAGATCGCGGAGTCGGCCGAATTCTTCTCGTTCGGCACCAACGACCTGACGCAGACCACCTACGGCATTAGCCGGGACGATGCGGCGAGCTTCCTCGGGCCCTATGTGGCGAAGGGCATCCTCTCGGTGGATCCCTTCATCTCTCTGGATCAGGAAGGCGTCGGCGAACTCGTCAAGATCGGTGTCGCGCGCGGCCGCAAGACGCGGGCGAAGCTCAAGGTCGGCATCTGCGGCGAGCACGGCGGCGATCCCGCTTCCGTCGCGTTCTGTCACCATATCGGCCTCGACTACGTCTCCTGCTCGCCCTATCGCGTGCCGATCGCCCGGCTTGCAGCGGCGCAGGCCGCGCTCGGCAAGGCGGTCGCGAGCCAGGCGTAGGCGAGCACACATTGAATGCGAGAGAGGCGGGGCCCAAACCCCGCCTCTTTGTTTTGGGCGATTCTGCAGGCCCATCGTCATTGCGGCGGAGAGAACCACGCGCGTCCCGTATCGATACGTGTGCGCAAGAGTTCCTTCACCATTCGCGTTGACTGGTTGTTTACCGCTTCGCGTGACCGCGCATTTACCAATGCGCAGCATCTCCCCGTGAAAACACCTGTGTTCGCTTGAGTGTGCCTCGCGCGCAACGCGGATTAACGCCCCGGCAACCTAAATTAGATACTTACGATAAGGATCGAATTGCACGGATGTACTGAGTTCGATCGGACGAGCGTAGTGTAGCGTGAGCGTATCGATGTCTGTGTTGCGTAACCATCCGAAGGGCGCGCGGTTCGCGTCCTTCGGCATCGGTCTCTGCATCTTCGCATTGATGCCGAGAGAGACCGGCTATCAGGACATTGCCTCGCTGCTGGCGCGCCAACCCGGCGTCGCCGAGCGCTGGCAGAAGCAGGTGTTTTCCGCGGCGTCCTCGATCCAGCTCGCCACCTACAGCTTTTCACGCCCCATTGGCACTTCGATGCCGCAGAGCGCGATGGTTCGGCTCGCCAGCCTCGATGGCCGCGACGTCACCGGGGCGATCAGCCGCAATCCTGCGCTCCAGGCGCCACCGCGCTACCAGGCTTCCGACTTTCCCAGCGTCGATCGCTCCCTGAAGGGTGATCGCCTCGCAATCGTCACGCCGACGCAGTCTCCTGAGACGATCGCGCCGGCCGCGGAGCCGGCGAAGGAGGATCCCGCGACGTCGAACAGCTCGGTGTTCGGCGCCAAGACCGCCGCATTGCCGAAAGCGATGTCGCCGGAATCCGCCGCCTCTCTCGATCCCGAGCTCCAGGAGGCGCTGCGCGCCCCGCCGCTGTCGCAATATTCCACCTCGCCGCAGGCGAGCGATGCCGCGCGGTCGCTCGCAGTGCAGCCGCTGGAAGCCCTGAAGCAGGCCACCAGTCCGGCCGCGCCTGCGCGCGATCCCTTCAGCGTCAAGACCTCGAGCCTGTTCTTCGGCAGCTCCTCGCTCGGCGGCAATCTCGAGACCATCGAAAGCTGGCAGCCCGGCGCCGAGCCGCTGATCGTGATGCCGGATCCCGAGATGAAGGTGACGGCCTCGCTGACCCCGCCGACGGCGGAGATTGCCAAGGACATCGAGAGCGGCGAGAGCGTCGCGCCGAAGGGCGAGGTCAACGCCGACAACCAGCGCGGCAGATCGCCGGCCGAGCGGCTCGCGCTCGACGACAAATCGCGGGCGAAGTCGGAGAAGTGTCTTGCCGAAGCGGTCTATTTCGAAGCCCGCGGCGAAGCCGTCCGCGGTCAGATCGCGGTGGCGCAGGTGGTGATGAACCGCGTGTTCTCCGGCAAATATCCCGAAACCGTGTGCGGCGCGGTCTATCAGAACAAGCACCGTCACCTCGCCTGTCAGTTCACGTTCGCCTGCGACAACAATGCCGACGTGATCCGCGAACCCGAGATGTGGGAGCGCGCCAAGAAGATTGCCAAGGCGATGCTGGACGGCCAGATCTGGCTGCCCGAGGTCGGCAAATCCACGCACTATCACGCCTATTGGGTGCGCCCGTCCTGGGTCGCCGAGATGAAGAAGATGTACAAGACCGGCGTGCACACCTTCTATCGGCCGCGCAAATGGGGCGACGGCAGCGAAGAACCGAGCTGGGGCACGCCGGCGCAGACCGCCGCGCTCTCCGCCGAGCTTGCGCAGGAAGCCAAGAGCTCCGCCGAGATGGGTGCGAGCGAGCGGAGGTAACTGTTCAAGAGGAGATCGTCATGCCTGGGCTTGTCCCGGGCATCCACTTTCTCCGCGCTCTACGGCAAGGCCTGGATGGCCGGGACAAGCCGGGCCACGACCTTGTGGAGGCGTTAGTGCGCCAATCACATCTCGATATCCAGCGCGCAATCGAAATTCGGCGCCGAATGCGTCAGTGCGCCGGCCGAAGCGTAATCGACGCCGGTGGCGGCGATTGCTGCGATGGACTCCAGCGTGACGCCGCCCGACGCCTCCAGCGCGAGGCGGCCTTCGTTGATCCTGACGGCCTCGCGCAGCGTCGCAAGATCCATGTTGTCGAGCAGCACGGCGTCGGCCATTCCGGTCGCCAGCACCTCGCGCAATTGCGCCAGCGTATCCACCTCGATCTCGATCTTGACGAGATGGCCGGCATGGGCTCGTGCGCGCTCCAGCACGGGACCGATGCCGCCGGCGACGGCGATGTGGTTGTCTTTGATCAGGATGGCGTCGTCGAGCCCGAAGCGATGGTTGAAGCCCCCGCCGCAGCGGACCGCGTATTTTTCCAGCGCGCGCAATCCCGGCGTGGTCTTGCGTGTGCAGCAGACGCGCATCCCGGTGCCTTCGGTGCGCGCGACATAGTCCGCCGTGAGCGTGGCTACGCCCGAGAGGCGGCCGACGAAATTCAGCGTGGTCCGCTCGGCCGTGAGAATGGCGCGCGCAGGGCCCGAGATCGTCAGCACGTGCTGGCCGCGAGCAACCCGCGCGGCATCGCGGACGTGTGCGCGCACGTCTACCTCCGGCGACAGCCTCTGCAAGGCCGCGAGCGCGAGAGGCAGGCCGGCGATCACGCCGGACTGGCGCGCGATGAGGATCGCTTGCGCTCTCGTGGCTTCCGGGATCGTCGCCAGCGTGGTGACATCGCCGGCGCGGCCGAGGTCCTCGTCGAGCGCACGCTCGACGGCCGCCTCGAAGGCGAGCGGCGAAAGAAACGCATCGGGATAGAGCAGTGAGGTCGGGGTGATCATATGGCCTCCGTCAGGCGGTCAGGGATTGCGAGATCCGCGGGCGCGGACGCTGGTTCAGGCTCTCCGCGACCTCGCGTGCCGCAGCGAGGGTGGTCATCGTTCTCCGCGCCGGCCCGGGAGCCTCTTGCGGATGATCGGAGCGGAAATGCGCACCGCGGCTCTCGCGCCGCGTCCACGCCGCGGCGGCAACGAGCAGGGCTGACGTCGCCATGTTGCGGAGGACGGTGTCTCCGGCCTTCCGCTCGAGCAGGGCGAAGTGGCGGACCGCTTCCGCCAGCCCGTCACCCTCGCGGATCACGCCGACACGCGCGCTCATCGTCGCACGCAGCCGCGTCACCGTCGCAGCTTCCAGCGTACCTGCGGGTGACGTCACCAATGCGTCTGGTGGGCGAGCAGGCGGGGGCACGGCGCGGCCGGCGATGTCGTCGGCGATGCGCGCGGCGTAGACCACCGCCTCGAGCAGCGAATTCGAGGCGAGGCGATTGGAGCCATGGGCGCCGGTCGAGGACACTTCGCCGCCCGCCCAGAGCCCGTCGATCGAGCTGCGGCCGCGCGCGTCCACCGCGATGCCGCCCATGTGGTAATGTGCAGCCGGCGCAATCGGAATCGGTTGTTCCGCCGGATCGAGACCGGCTGCGATGCAGCTTGCATGCACGGTCGGGAATTTCTCGACAAAAAGCGCGCCCAGCGCCTGCCGCGCATCGAGGAAGGCGCCGCGCCCGGCCGCGATCTCGGCGAACACGCCGCGGGCCACGATGTCGCGTGGCGCGAGCTCGGCGAGCGGGTGGCGCGCCGCCATGAAGCGCTCGCCGTTGCGGTTGATCAGCGTCGCTCCCTCGCCGCGCAAGGCTTCGGTGGCGAGCGGCGCCGGATCGCGGCCCGTCATGATGGCGGTCGGATGGAACTGCACGAATTCGGGGTCGGCGATGACGGCGCCCGCGCGGGCTGCGATCGCCAGCCCGGAGCCGCTCGCTTCAGATGGGTTGGTGGTGACGCCATAGAGATGGCCGAGCCCGCCGGTCGCAAGCACGATCATGCGCGAGGCGAGCACGACCGGCCGTGCGGCGCGATGGCCTGCCTCGCGCAATTGAAGGCCGGTGACCGCGCCGTCCTCGGTCAACAGTGCTTCCGCCGCGAAGCCTTCCACCAGGCGGATCGAGGGCGTGCGGCGCACCGCCTCACTCAAGGCGGCGATGATGGCGGCGCCGGCGCCATCCCCGCGCACATGCACGATGCGTCGCGCCGAATGCGCAGCTTCCCGTCCGACGGCAAGCCTGCCTTCGAGATCGCGATCGAATGGCACGCCGTAGGCGAGAAGGTCATGGATGCGCGGCTCCGCCTCGCGCGCGATCCCGAGTGCGACGGTGTCAGCGGCGTGCGCCTCCGGCGTATCGCCCTCGGCCACCGCCGCGGCGATACCGCCCTGCGCCCAGGCGGACGATGCGCCC
>JAEYTQ010000339.1 GCA_023433965.1 Pseudomonadota bacterium
GCCCGGAGCTCGCCAACCGCGTGACCAGCGCGGGCGGCAAAGCAATCTTCCTCGAACAGGACGTCACCAGCGAGGAGCGCTGGATCGAGGTCGTCACGGAGATCGCAAAGCGCTTCGGCCGGCTCGACGTGCTCGTCTCAAATGCCGGGATCGGCATCGCCGTGCCTTCGATTGTCGACATGACCCTCGCCGACTGGCGCAAGCAGAACGCGATCAACCTCGACGGCGTGTTCCTCTCGGTCAAGCATTGCCTGCCGCTGATGCGCAAGCATGGCGGCGGCTCGATCGTCATGATGTCCTCGCTCGCGGGGTTGCGCGGTGCGGCCGGCCTCGCGGGCTATTCCGCCACCAAGGGCGGCGTGCGGCTGTTTGCCAAGTCGATCGCGATGGAGTGCGCGGCGGCGGGCGACGGCATCCGCGTCAACTCGGTTCACCCCGGCATCATCGACACGCCGATCTGGGGCAAGATCCCAACCGGGGCGACCGGCGCCGGCCAGAACGCCCCGATCGAT
This sequence comes from Pseudomonadota bacterium, assembly GCA_023433965.1. Lineage (GTDB taxonomy): Bacteria > Pseudomonadota > Alphaproteobacteria > Rhizobiales > Xanthobacteraceae > Bradyrhizobium. The sequence goes on from JAEYTQ010000339.1 coordinate 513, forward strand.
CCGGAGGAGCGCGCGAAGGCGGTCACGCCGCTCGGCCGTGCGGGCCAGGCGGCGGAGATCGCCTCCGGCATGCTGTATCTGGCCTCCGATGCCTCGCGCTACGTCACCGGTAGCGAGCTCGTCATCGACGGCGGCATGAATGCCGGCGGTGTGCCGCGGCGCGCATAAGCGGCGCAAGGCAGGGCGGCGCATGTGGGGGCTGACGCGCGGGCGCCGGCCTTGTACAACACCGGCAGATTCCGACCGACAAGAGGTGTCCTTCGCCATGGCGCACAGCCTTCACGCGTCCTCACCCGCGCCCCATCGTTCGAACCGGCCCGATCTCGCCACCGATGCGATCCGCACCGCGCGCGAGGATCTTGCCGCCTGCTTTCGCATGGCGGCGCGCAACGGCTTCGAGGAGGGAATCTGCAATCACTTCTCGGCCGTCGTGCCTGGCCACGACGATCTCTTCCTGGTCAACCCCTACGGCTACGCCTTCCGCGAACTGACGGCGTCAAAGCTCTTGATCTGCGACTTCCACGGCAACGTACTCGACGGCGAGGGCGTGCCCGAAGCCACCGCCTTCTACATCCATGCCGAGATGCACAAGCGGCTGCCGCGCGCCAAGGTCGCGTTCCACACCCACATGCCTTACGCGACGGCACTGTCGATGACCGAAGGCGAGCCGCTGATCTGGGCCGGTCAGACCGCGCTGAAATTCTACGGCCGCACCGCGGTCGACCGCGACTATAATGGCCTGGCGCTCGACAGCCGCGAGGGTGCGCGCATCGCTTCGAGCGTCGGCGATGCCGATATCGTCTTCATGAAGCACCACGGCGTGATGGTGCTGGCCCCGACCATCGCGGAAGCCTGGGACGATCTCTATTATCTCGAACGCGCCGCCGAGGTGCAGGTGCTGGCGATGTCGACCGGGCGGAAGGTGTCGCCGGTCGATCCCGCCGTCGCCGCCGAAACCTACAGGCAGATGCGTGAAGGCGATACCGAGTCCGCGCGGCTGCATCTGGCGGCGATCCGTCGGCAGCTCGATGGGGAGGAGCCGCAGTACATGCACTGAAGCTCAGCCGTCATTCCCCCGCTCCCGTCAAGTGGCGCGCCCCGGAATGACGGCGAAAGAGGGAGGCGATCTACGATCCCTGCCGCAGTTTCGCCAGCACTTTCAACCCGCCATATCCGTCCGCCGGCGTGATCCCGACCTTCTGCTGAAAGTCCTTCACCGCCTTCATGGTGTCGTTGCCGACCCGGCCGTCGTTGCCGCCGGTATCGAAGCCGGCCTTGGTCAGGCGCGTCTGCATCTCCTGCACCTCCGCGAGCGTCAGTGCGCGCTCGGAGCCGGGGAAGGGCTGGATGAAGGGCGGCGCGCCGAGGCAGCGGTCGCCGAGATGGCAGATCGCCAGCGCATAGTTCATCGACGGGTTGTAGCTCTTCACCGAATAGAAGTTCGGTCCCAGCAGGAAGGTCGGCCCGCCCGCAACCGGCGTCCACATCTGCGCGGATGCGTTGGGCTGCGGAAACGGCTGGCCATCGGCGCGGGTGACGCCGGCTGCCTGCCACGCCGCGTAAGTGCGGCTGCCGCCGATGTTGCCGGGCGCGCGCACCTCGTAGCCCCAATGTTCGCCGCGACGCCATTTTCCGCGATTGACGAGGTATTTTGCGGTCGAGCCCAGCGCGTCGTCGGGCTTGCCGAACGGCGAGACCTTGCCGTCGCCGTCGTAATCGATGCCGACATTGAGCCAGACTTCCGGCATCCATTGCGAATGTCCCATCGCGCCGGCCCAGGATCCCTGCATCTGCTCCGGCGTGCTCCAGCCCTTGTCGACGATGCGCAGGGCGTTGATCAGCTCGGTCTCCCAATAGGTCTTGCGGCGCGGCTCGTTCCAGGCGAGCGCGGCGAGCGAGGGAAACACCGGCCTCATGAGGTTCTGCTGCACCAGCGGATCGCCATAGGCGGACTCGACACCCCATAGCGCCAGCAACGTGCCGCGCTCGACGCCGAAATCGCGCTCGATGCGGGCAAGCAAAGCCTCGTTGTTCTTCAGTGCGATCTTGCCGTTGATGATGCGCCAGTCCGAGACGCGGCGGTTGATGTACTGCCACACCTGCTCGCGGAATTCCGGCTGGTTGCGCATCTGCTTGAACACGCTCATGTCGGGCTCGACCCGGCCCATCGCGCGCTGCCATGTCGTAGCCGAAATACCCTTTGCCATCGCGCGTGCGCGGAAGGCTTCGCGCCATTCGTCGAAGCCCGGAGGCGCTGCGAGAACGCGGGGCGGGAGCGCGAGCAAGGCGGCGGCACCGAGCGTCGACTGGAGCAAGGCGCGGCGCGTGGAACGGGGCGAGGAATCAGCGTGCTTCATGGCGCCATCCTAGCGGGAAATAGGGCGGCTGTGAGCCGGTTCCTGGAACGGTCGGAACAGGCGTTTTCCCGGAACAAAAGGTCGCAGTCTCGCATTCCCTTCGCAGCATGATGAGGAGGATAGGATGAGGAAATATCTGATTGCCACCGCCATGGTCACCGCCATTGCAGCCCCTGCCTACGCCGATCAAGTCGGCGTTCACGTCGGCCCGGTCGGCGCCGGCGTGACGGTCGGCCAATCTCCGGATTATCGCGTTCGGGAGCGCCGCACGACGGTCATCAAGGAGCGCGAGCCGGCGCGTCGTACCACCGTCATCAAGAAGGAAGATGGATACGGCAATCGCAGCAAGACCGTGATTCATCACGACAACGACTGACGAAACAGGCCCCGGCCCGCGTGCCGGGGCCCTCTGTCGGTTCACCAAGAATTCGGGGTGGAATGAAGATACGCGCGCATGCAGAAAGCCACGTCGTCGAGCTTGAGGACGGATCGCAATGGCAGATATTTCCGGGCGATCTCGCGACGACGCTGAGCTGGAAGCCGGAGACTGATCTGCACCTGGAGCAAAGCGGCGACAGGGTGAGTTCGCACGTGCTGGTGAACGGCGCCGATCAAAGCCGCGTCAGGGTGATCGCAGCGGGCGAAACGTGGCCCGACGGCGAAGTCGAGAGGGAGTTGAAGGGTCGGTAAGGGCCCGATGCCCCGGGTCCGTCGCCTAATCCTGCTGCAGATCAGTTGCAATTCCGGCGAGCCAGCGGCGGATCGAGGCTTCCGCCTTCGTGTCCAAATCCCGGGCCAGACGCTTCTCCAGCGCAATCACCCGTCCCCGGCAAGCCTTCAACAGCGTCGCGCCGCGTGGTGTCAGTGTCCATTGC
>JAEYTQ010000367.1 GCA_023433965.1 Pseudomonadota bacterium
ATGTTCACCGCCACCGTGAAGACCGACGACGACATCCGCAACATTTTGCGCGAGCGCGTCGACACCGTCTATCACCCCGTCGGCACCTGCAAGATGGGAACGGATGCGCTCGCCGTGGTCGATCCGGCGTTGAAGGTGCACGGCGTCGGAGGATTGCGCGTGGTCGACGCCTCGATCATGCCGACGCTCATCGGAGGCAACACCAATGCGCCGACCATCATGATCGGGGAGAAGGCAGCGGACATGATCAGGGGGAGATGAAGGCGAGTTGAGCGACGGTGCCGCGCCGGGCCGCGGTGCCATCCCCGCAGGGGCGGGGATCCATAACCCCAGGCTTTCATGTGGGGCAAACAGGCAACTCCAAGTCTCCGCCAAACTGCTCCTGTGGCTATGGATCCCGGGGTCGCGCTGCGCGCGCCCGGGGACGACAGTTGGGCTCAACTCAGCAAAAACCCGCCGTCCACGGTCACCACGCTCCCCGTCATGTAGCGCGACGCGTTCGACGCCAGCAGCAGGATCGCGCCGTCGAGATCGGATTCGGCGCCGACGCGGCGCTGGGGGATGCGCTTGGCGAGACGCTCGCCTGCGGGCGTCGACCAGAAGGCGTGGTTCATCTCCGTGTCGATATAGCCGGGCGCGAGCGCGTTGACACGGATGTTCTGGCCCGCGAGTTCCAGCGCCATCGCTTTCGTCGCCTGGATGATGCCCGCCTTGGAGATCGCGTAGGGAGACAGCGCCTTGAGGACGCCGGTGCCGAGCACGGAGGCGATGTTGACGATGTTGCCGGGCTGCTTGCGGGCGATCATGCGCCGGGCGACATCCGTTGCAAGGAAATAGGCGCCCTTGAGATTGGCGCCGATCACCGCGTCCCAGTCCGCCTCGGTCTGCTCGGTCGCGAGCTTCTCGATCGCGATGCCGGCGTTGTTGATCAGGACGGTGACGGGGCCGAGCGCGGCTTCGGCGGCCTCGACCGCTCTGGCGATCGAAGCCGTGTCGGTGACATCGAGCGCAACCGCAGCGGCGCGGCCGCCCTTGCCGCGGATTTCGTCCTCCAGGCTCTTCAGCTTGTCGGTCTGCCGCGCCGCCAGCGCGACGGCCGCACCATGCGCCGCCAGCACGCGGGCAAACTGCCGGCCCAGCCCCTGGCTCGCGCCCGTGACCATGATGGTTTCTTTACTGATGTCGAATAGGTCTGACATGATGCATTCCTTGCGCGATGTCCCCGAGCTTTGGAGCCACCAATACAGACGATTTTAGCGATCCGAAACCGGAATGATCGGCCAGGCGTTCATCGTTCCATCGTGGCAGGGTTGTGCTCATGAACAGTTTCGATCTCGCCGTCTATGCCGCGCTCGCCGTCGCGGTCGGCTTCGGCTTCAGGACCGGGCTGCTGCGCAGCGCCATGACCATCCTCGCCTATCTGCTCGCCGCGCCGATCGCGGTCGCGCTGATGCCGTTGGTCGCGCCGCAGATTGCTGGCAACCCGAATTCACCAATGCTCCAGAACTGGATCTGGCTGTTCGGCATCTTCCTGGTGGTCGGCATGCTGTTCGGCCATATCGGCCGCATCGCGCTCAACGACGCCATCGGCGAGGCCGGCATCGGCGACCGGCTCGGCGGTGCCGCGCTCGGCGCCGTCAGGGTCGGCCTCGTCGCCACCACCTTGGTGCTGGTGTTCGACCAGATCGTGCCGGCCAACAGCCAGCCGCCGTTCCTCGCCGGCTCGCACCTGCGGCCGCTGTTCTCGACGGCGGGGCAGATGGGATTCAAGTCGCTGCCGCCGGAGGCGGCTTCCGCCATCGACCGCCTCAAGCAGGAGCGGCGCATCTGATCTGGCGCATTTGCATCGCTGGCCGCGAGGCGCATGCATTTTGGTGCGAGCCGATCCCTTATCAGCGGCATCACACTTGGCTAAGGTAGAAGCCGTCGAAAACCTGCCTGACATTTACGGGAGTGAAACAGTGGATCTTGGGATCAAAGGTCGCCGCGCCATCGTCTGCGCATCCAGCAAGGGCCTCGGGCGCGCCTGCGCCTTCTCGCTGGCGGAAGCCGGCGTTCACGTTACGCTGACCGCGCGCGGCGCAGAAGCCCTGAAGAAGACGGCCGACGAGATCCGCAAGGCCTATCCCGACGTCACGGTCACCGAGATCGTCGGCGACATCACGACGCCCGCGGGCCGCGAGGCGGTGCTGAAAGCCTGCCCCGAGCCCGACATCCTGATCAACAATGCCGGCGGCCCGCCGCCCGGCGATTTCCGCAACTGGACCCGCGACGACTGGATCAAGGCGATCGACGCCAACATGCTGACGCCGATCGAGCTGATCAAGGCGACGGTGGACGGCATGATGGCGCGCAAGTTCGGCCGCATCGTCAACATCACCTCGGCCGCGGTGAAGGCGCCGATCGACATTCTCGGCCTCTCCAACGGCGCGCGCGCCGGCCTCACCGGCTTCATCGCCGGCCTGTCGCGCAAGACGGTGATCAACAACGTCACCATCAACGGCCTGCTGCCGGGCCCGTTCGAGACCGATCGCCTGACGAGCACCGCGAAGGGCGAAGCCGACAAGCGTGGCGTCACGCCGCAACAGATCCTGGCCGAGCGCGCCAAGCTCAACCCCGCCGGCCGCTTCGGCCAGCCCGACGAGTTCGGCTATGCCTGCGCCTTCCTGTGCGGCGCCAAGGCCGGCTTCATCACCGGGCAGAACATCCTGCTGGACGGCGGTGCGTTCCCGGGCACGCTGTAAGCGAGATTGCGCTCGCCCATTCTTGCGGGGAGGACGCTCGCCGCCTCACCGCTGCTTGGTCGGCTCGTCTTCATCCTGCTGGCTCGGACTGGACGAATCGGCCGTGGTGCGCTCGCCGGTCCAGTCCACGCCGAATTCGTCGAGCCCGGCGGCGAGCAGATCGCCCAGCATGGGGTCGCCGAGCAGATAGTGCACGGTTTCGCGGCGCGGGCTGCGATACTCGCTCCGCGCCTCCGCGGCGCGGGCGCGGAGATCGTCCCACTCGTCGATCGTGCCCTCGCCGCGGCCGAGCCAAGTCAGCGCGACGAGATCGAGCTGCTCGTCCTCATTCAGGGCGATCATGAAGCTGCCGAGCTCCTGCACGACGGGATCGGAGCCGTCGTCCTCGAGCACGTCGATCGCACCGTCGTCGCTCGGGTTCGAGCCGGAATCCGGATCGGAATCGCCCTCCTTGACGTCGAATTCGCGCGCCTTCTCGATGATGTAGGCGACCTTTTCAGCCGATATGGCAAGCTCTGGCATGGCTCCTCCTCCGGTTCCCGCGATAACGCCGCATCGCGTCAGATGATCCATTGCGCATCATGGCGGAAAACCGCATGTTTCGGCAT
>JAEYTQ010000374.1 GCA_023433965.1 Pseudomonadota bacterium
CAGGCCGTGATCCTGGCGATCCAGACCGGCATTCCCGTGGCGCGCATCGAGCTGCTCAACGCCGCGCAGGTGCAGGCCTGCAACGCCTATTCGAAGCTGACGCTGCCGGAGACGCCGCTCCTGCTGATGGAATTCCACGGCAGCGAGATCGAGGTCGCCGAGCAGTCCAAGGCGTTCGGCGAGATCGCGAGGGAGTGCGGCGGCGGCGAGTTCTCCTGGACCACCAAGCCGGAGGACCGCACCAAACTGTGGCAGGCGCGGCATGATGCCTATTGGTCGGTCAAGGCGCTCCGGCCTGGCGACAGCATCGGCGTGGTCGCGACCGACGTCTGCGTGCCGATCTCCCGGCTCGCCGATTGCGTCAGCGAGACCGAGGAGGATTTGAAGCGGCTCAATCTGCTGTCGCCCATCGTCGGCCATGTCGGCGACGGCAATTTCCATTGCTCGCTGGTCTGCGACGTCAACGACGTCGACGAGATGGCGCGCGGCGAGGAGTTCATGCATCGCCTGGTCGAGCGCGCGCAGGCCATGGACGGCACCTGCACCGGCGAGCACGGCATCGGCCAGGGCAAGCAGAAATACCTCGAGGCCGAGCTCGGCCCCGAGGCGCTCGACGCGATGCGGGCGCTGAAGAAGGCGCTCGATCCGCTCAACATCCTCAATCCCGGCAAGATCGTGCCGGAGGCGTAGCACACGGCATGGCCATTGCGCGCATCCGCGCGAGTGAGGCCAGCTGAATCTGGGAATCCGTCCAGCGCGATCATCCGTCGCTATCGCAATAGAAGCGGCCCGCGCGATGGGCGCGGGCCGGTGCGATGTTCACGTCAGACCCTCAGTATCTGCGGTAGTCGCCCCGTGCCGGGCCGCCATAGCCGCCGCCAGACCCACCACCGTACCCGCCGCGGCCCATGCCGATGCCGATCCCGATGCCGACACCCACGGCCGCGGGCGGTGGCGGCGGGGCCCGCTCGTAGACCACCACCTCGTCGGGCGGGGGCGGCCGGCGCGGCTTCGGCGGTGTCTCGACCACCTTGCGCTTCGGCGGGGTCTGCTCGACGCGCTTCTTGATCACGGGCGGGACCGGCGTTGCCGGTGTCGTGGGCGCCGAGCACGGGCAGGTCGGCGCCGTTGCGACGGCGACCGGGGCGGCCGTCGCAGCGGCGGCAACGGGCGCGCCATAGTTGCGGTTCTGAACGCGAAGCAGCAGCCGGCGCGCGGTCGCGGCGAGGTCGCTGTTGTCCCAATTGGCGAGATAGGCCTCGAACGAAGCGCGGGTGTTGATCGCGGTGGCGCGCTCCCAGGCCAGCATCTGGCGGCGGCGCTCGAGCACGGTGCGCAGGCGCGGTGTGCGGGTGTCCTGCGCGTACAGCTCGATATAGGCCTGATACGCCTCCACGGTGTCCTCGGTGATCACGAGCTCATAGGCGGCCATGGCAGGCTTGCCGCGCAATTCCTTGCGCCAATCCTCGAGGCTGCGCGTGCCGCCGGCGAGCGCCATCGCGGATGCGCCGGGCAGAGCGGGCGTGCTGCCGCCGCTCTCGCCGAAGAACCTGAAGTCCGTGGTCAGCGAGGAGCTTTCCCAGGGGATCTGCCGGCCGTCGGTCGATTGCGCCACGGCGACGCGGATGCGCTTGAACATCTCCTCGATCGGCAGATTGGGCTCCTTGGCGACCGTCAGCACGGCCGCCGTGTAGGGGCTGTCGACGCCGCTGCCGTCCTCGGCTTCGGCGCCGGGCGAGGTCGAATAGGAGATGAACGAGCCCGGTGCGCCGGCCTTGGTGTCCACGATCGCAAGGCCGTGGCCGGCGCCGCGGAGTGCGGGGAACGGATTGTTGCGGCAGGCGTCGAGCATGAAGATGCGCGCCCGCGTCGGTAGCGCGCCGAGCGTGTTGAGCATGTCGTTCAGCCGCACGCCCTGCAGCGGAATGTCCGCCTCGCGCTTGGGGTCGAGGTCGACGGGGACGAGATAGTTCTCGCCGTCGATCTGCAGGCCGTGGCCGGCATAGAACACCAGGGCGACAGTGTCGGGGCCGCTGGCGCTGACCTTGCCGGCGAAGTCCGAGATCGCCGCGCGCATCTCGGTCTGCGCCAGATTGGCCGCAGTGGTGACGGTGAAGCCGGCACTGCCGAGCAGCTCCGTCATGCCCTTGGCGTCGTTCGCGGCGTTGGGCAGCTCCGGCACGGTGCGATAGGCCGATTGACCGATCACCAGCGCAAGCCGCGCTTCCGCGGCGGCGTCCGTGGGCGTCGTCAATTGGGCCAGCGCGAGCAGACCCGACGCGAGAAACAAATTGCAGAGGACCGGACGGCGCATAATGTCACCTCCATCGGCAAGGCGCGCGATGATGTCATCTTTTCTAGGCCTTCGCCATCGGGCCGTCTGTGCGCTGGATCACGCAGGGGCCGCGGCAAATTGGGGCAGGCCAATCAATGCCGAGCGCTCGGTACGGTTGTCCTACAACCGGTCCACCGGCTTGAACGTCCCGTCCTTCTGGATCACCGTCAGGAACACCTTGGGCGGGGTGTCGATCATGCGAGTGCCGACGGTGACGATGGTGCCACTGATGTCGAAGCGGCCGATGGCGTTGATGGCGCGCAACAGGCTGGCCCGCGTCGGGCTCGGCCCTGCATTCTCCAGCGCCGCGGCCGCGAGGCGGCCGGCGAGGTAGCCTTCCAGCGACACGAAATCCGGCGTCAACGCCGGATCGAACGCCTTTTGCGCCGCCTGGTAGTCGGCGACGAGCTTGATCGAGCGGTCCCAGGGAAACGGCACGACCTGCGAGACGATGACGCCTTCGCCCTCGGGGCCGAGTTCGGCGGCGAGCGCATTGGCCCCGACGAAGGAAATGTTGACGAAGGTCGGATGGAAGCCGCTGCGGTGTGCGAGCTTGATGAACTCCGCGCAGGGCCCATAGGTCCCGACCATCACGATGGCTTCCGGTTCGGCGCGCTTGATCATGCGCCAGGCCTGGGCCACCGCGCGGGTGTTGCGCTCGTAAGTGCCTTCTGCGGCGAGCTCGAGGCCGCGCTTGGCGAGCGCACGCTTCACGCCGAGAAGGCCGTCGCGGCCGAAGGAATCGTCCTGGTAGAAGATTCCGATGCGGGTGAACTTGCGATCCTCGGTGAGGTGCTTGATCCAGGCCTCGGCCTCCGCGCCATAGCTCGCGCGGATGTTGACGACGTTCGGAAGCTCGAGGTCGCGCAGGAATTCGGCGCCGGTGAACGGGCCGATGAAGGGGACGTTCCTGGTGCTGGTGATCGGGATCGTCGCCATCGCGGTCGGCGTGCCCACCGCGCCGATCAGCGCGAACACCTTGTCATCCTCGATCAGGGCCAGCGTCTGCGCCACCGAGCGGTCCGGGTCGTAGCCGTCGTCGCGGCTGATCAGCTGCAGCTTGCGACCGTGGACACCGCCCTTGGCGTTGATCTCGGTGAACGCCACGACGATGCCTTGCCGCATGCGCTGTCCGAGCGCGGAGGAGGGGCCCTCCAGGGCCGCGGCCTGGCCGAACAGGATCGCATCCTCGCTGACGCCGGCCTCCTCGCCCCGTGCCGCCAGCGTGGCCGTGGCCAGGAGCGCGATGGTCAGGACGGCGGATCGCGCTGCTCGAAATCGATACATCGGGAGGTTTTGCCGGATTGCTGGAGGAAACCGCACGCAACTTACCCTCGCGAGCCTGAACAGCTCGCTAAGCGAGCCAAGCGACGCCGTAGTACTCCGGGCAAAATCGGCAAGATATTTCCAGAATGCCGGGATCGTGCGGGCATTTCGTTAACTAGTTTCCGCATTGCGGAAAGACCGCGTTTCAAAATTGTGCAGTTTTTAACCGCGGCCTTGTTCCGATAGCAGGGCCGACACCTCAACCAGAGGTTCGGTTCGTCGCGGAGAGGGGACGGCGGCTTCAAGATGGACGGTCGCGATCAGAATGATCAGGATCGGAGGCGCAGAGGCGGATGGTGGCGCGCCGCGCCGCTGCTCGGGCTCTACCGGCCTGCGCTCGTCGCGGTCGGCGTCGGCCTGCTGTTCTCGGTCGTGGGCGCTGCCGCCGTTGCGCGGTGGGAGGATCGCGTCAACAGGATCGAATTCGAAAATGCGGCCGAGACCCAGGCCATCGTCATGCAGAACGGCATGAACGAGTACATATCGCGGCTTCTCGCGCTGCGCACGCTGTTCGAATCCACCAACGAAGAAGTCACCCGCAGCGAATTCGAAACCTTCAGTGCCCGCCTGTTCGAACGTCACCCCGGCGTGCTGCGCGTTGCCTGGTTGCCGCGCGTCAATCGCAAGGAGCGCGCGGACTACGAGACCGCCGCGATCAGGGACGGCGTGTCGGGCTATCGCATCAAGTCCCTGCAGGGCCAGAGCTTCGCCACCGCGCCGCAGAGCGACGAGTATTTTCCGGTGTTCTACTCGACGCGACCGAAGACCTCGTCGGTCTACGGGATGGACTATGCCACCGTCCCTGAGCGCCGGGCGGCGCTGGAGCGCGCGCGCGACAACGATCGCGTCGCCGCCATCCGAACGCGCCTGTTCGAGCCGAAGGAGGGCGGCGGCCGGGCGCCCGACGTCCTCGTCGCCATTCCCGTCTACGCCAAGGGAACCTCCCGCGAGGAGATCGCCGACCGGCGCCGCAATCTCGCCGGCTTCGTGATCGGCATCTTCGACCTGCCGCTGCTGGTCCAGTCCATTCGGGTGACCACCGGTGCGAGCCCCGCGGTCAGCATGAACGTTTACCCGCCCTTCACGGCACAGATCGTCAGCCTCGCGGAAATCTTGCCGGATTATTCGTCGGCTGCCACGGCGCCGCAGTCGATGCAGGACGTCGCGCGCTCGCGGCACTGGTCGGGCAGCCTCAGGATCGGCGATACTGATTGGCAGGTGAAAGCGGTTCCTGCCGCCGGCGGTCCGCTGGCGACGACTTACGATCGCGCGGTCGCGGTCCTCATCGTCGGCATGCTGCTCACGCTTTCGCTGTCGACCTATCTCATGCTCGCCAGCCGCAACTCGCGGCGGCTTTCGCTCGCGAACCGGCGGGTGCTCGAGCTTGCCCAGACCGACATCCTCACCGGCCTGCCGAACCGCGCCTTCTTCCTCAGCCGGCTCGACGAGATGAACGGCCAATTGGGCGTGAGGGGCCTGCCCTTCGCGATCCTGATGCTCGACCTCGACCGGTTCAAGAACGTCAACGATTCCCTCGGTCACGCCGCCGGCGATGCGCTGCTGCGCCAGGTGGCGCAGCGGCTGAAATCCGCACTGCGCGCCAACGACGTGCTGGCGCGGCTCGGCGGCGACGAATTCGCCGTCATCCAGGAAGCCGGGGAGGATCAGCGCGCCTGCTCGACCGAGCTCGCCGCGCGGATCGCCAAGCTCGTGAGCGAACCGTTCCTGCTGCCCGGACACCGCGTCGAGATCGGCACCAGCATCGGCATCGCGATCGCGCCGGATCACGGCGGCGACCAGGAGCAGCTCCTGAAGAAGGCCGATCTTGCGCTCTATCGTTCGAAATCGGCGGGCCGCAACTGCTTCACCATCTACGACGAGGCGATGTCGGCCGAGCTGGAGGCTCGCAACACGCTGGAAGGAGATCTGCGCGACGCCATCGCGTGTTGCCAGCTGGAGGTGCATTACCAGCCGTTCGTCGATGCCCTCAGCGGCGAACGGCGCGGCTTCGAGGCGCTGGTGCGCTGGCGGCACCCGGTGCGCGGACTGATCCCGCCGGACCAGTTCATTGCGCTCGCCGAAGAGACCGGGCTGATCGTGCCGCTCGGCGAACTCGTGCTGCGGCGCGCCTGCACGGATGCGGCCGGCTGGCCCTCCGATCTCATGGTCGCCGTCAATCTGTCGCCGATCCAGTTCAAGGAAGCCGAGCTGTTCGAAACGATCTGCGAAGCGCTCGCCGATTCCGGGCTGCCACCGCAACGGCTCGAGATCGAGATCACGGAATCCGTGCTGCTGGAGCGCGGCAGTGAGAACCACGCCTTCATGGAGCGGCTGAAGCAGCTCGGCGTCGAACTCGCGCTCGACGATTTCGGCACCGGTTATTCCTCGCTCAGCTACCTGACCGCGTTCCCGTTCGACAAGATCAAGATCGACAAGTCGTTCATTCGAAATCTCACCCAGCAGCCGCGTTCTTCCGCCATCATCTCCTCGATCGTGACGCTGGCGCGCGGCCTGGACATGTCGGTCACCGCGGAAGGCGTCGAGACCCGCGAAGAATTTGAGCGGCTCAAGGCGCTCGGCGTCAATTTCGCGCAAGGCTATCTGTTCGGCCGGCCGCAGCCGATCGAGCGGATCCTGTTGGACGCGCCGGTCAAATCGTCACGCCTCGACGCCGCCTGATCGCGCCCGAGGGGCCATGCGCGAAAAGCGCTTGACCCGGCGAACCCGAGATGGTCGGAAGGACCGTCCAGGGATGAAACACATCAATATGCGGCTTCCGTTCTTCTACGGCTGGGTCGTGGTCGCCGTGACCTTCGTCACCATGGCCATCGGCGTCAACGCGCGCACCGCCTTCTCGTTGTTCTTTCCGCCCATCATCTCCGAGTTCGGCTGGGAGCGCGGTGTCACTGCGGGCGCATTCTCTTTCGGCTTCGTGGTGTCGGGTGTGGTCAGCCCGCTGATCGGGCGCCTGATGGATCGCGCCGGCCCGCGCGCGGTAATGGAGCTCGGCGTCGTGCTGATGGCCGGCGGGCTGCTGCTGGCGCCGCTGACCAGCGCGCCCTGGCATCTCTACGTCACCATCGGCGTCATGGTCGGCGCCGGCAGCGTCTGTCTCGGCTACTCCGGCCAGTCGCTGTTCCTGCCGAACTGGTTCATCCGCAAGCGCGGCTTCGCCATCGGCATCGCCTTCGCCGGTGTCGGCATCGGTTCGGTGACGCTGCTGCCATGGGTCCAGCACATGATCGAGCAGACCGGCTGGCGCACCGCCTGCACGGCCATCGGCCTGCTCGTCCTGATCGCGCTGGCTCCGATCAATCTGCTGCTGCGCAAGCGTCCCGAGGACATCGGCCTTCAGCCGGACGGCGATGCCACCCCGATCGCAGGCGCTCCTAGACCGATCTCCAACGTGGTCGACACCGTCTGGGCCAATACCGCCTGGACGCTGAAGCGCGCCGTCGCGACTGGGCGCTTCTGGTGGATCGCGCTCGGCTATTTCTGCGGACTTTACATCTGGTACGCGGTGCATGTGCACCAGACCAAGTTCCTGCTCGACATCGGCTTCAGCCCGAACGTTGCGGTG
>JAEYTQ010000377.1 GCA_023433965.1 Pseudomonadota bacterium
ATGGCCGGACAGCGCGACGAGATCCACGCGCAAGAAGGAGATGCAGAGCAGGAGGAAGATCGCCTCGGTGACGTAAGGGCGCAGCAGCGCGCCGAGCGGAGGCACCGCGACCGCGATCACGGCGATCCATGCCACCGCGGCCGTGCCCTGGCCGCCGAGCCATGACAGCGCGCGCAGGGGGAGGACAAGGGCGTTTTGAAGAGCGGAAGGCATGCGGACCCTTCCGGGGACCGAAAGGCGGGTGTCCCCGGGCCATGACTATCCCATTCGAGAGCGGGCCTGGCCAGTCGGCGCCGGGAAGGGCAGGGATGCCGCCCTTCCCCCGCCGTATTCGCCGTGTTAACCGGATGGCCTGCGAGCGGCGGTATCCCCTGTAGAATGTCCAACAAGCCCGATTCGCTGTTGAAGCCGCGCGAGATGTTCAAAACCTTTTCCCTGACCGGTCTTGCGGCGCTTTTGGCCGCCACTGCCTTGACGGCTGCGACGCCGGCGCAGGCGCAGATCGGCACAATCTTCTCCGATCCGCCGCCGTTGCGGCCGCCCGGCAATATTCCGCGCGGCCAGCCTCAGCCGCAGCTGCCCGAGGACGACGAGGAGGTGCCCGAACTGCCGCCGCAGGGGCGGGTGCTGCCGTCGCGCCCGATGCCGCCGCCCCAGGGGCGGCAGGGCAATGTGATGCCCGGCCCGGTCGAGAGCCAACCCCTGGCGCCGCCGCCGGGCTCGACCGTCGCGCCGCCCAGCCAGCCGCCGGCCGCGGCGATCGCGCCACCCGGTGCGCCAGGGCAGCGCCAGCCGCCGCAGCAGAAGGGCGCCGTCCCGCAGACGCCGGCGAGCCTCCAGCCGGGCGACGAGGTCGTGACCGAACCGCCGGCCCAGAAGATCGCGAACAAGAAGGCGACCTTCTCCGGTCTCGACAAGATCACCGGACGCATCATCAATTTCGACGAGGAGATCGGCGAGACCGTCCAGTTCGGTGCGCTCAGGGTCAAGACCAACGCCTGCTACACGCGGCCGGCGACGGAGGCCGCCAATACCGATGCCTTCGTCGAGGTCGACGAGATCACCCTGCAGGGCGAGGTGAAGCGCATTTTCTCGGGCTGGATGTTCGCGGCCAGCCCTGGCCTGCACGGCGTCGAGCATCCGATCTACGATATCTGGCTCACCGACTGCAAAGAGCCGCAACAGACCATTGCGACCGCGGCGCCCGATCCGGCGGTCAAGCCTGCGCCTCCGCCGCCGGCACAGAAGAAAGCGGCGCCCAAGCAGGTTCAGCAGCGGCCGCCGCAGCCGCTGCCGCCGATCCAGCAGCAGCAACCGGCACCGCCGCCGCCTCCGCCGCCGGAGCAGCGGCCGGGCCTGTTCGGTATTCCCGGGTTCGGCCGCTAAGCTGCCGAGCTGATCTCTCGCTTTGGCATCTATTGCCGCGAGGCGATGATCTCGAGCGCCCGTGCGCCGGGGATGGCGTCGCCCGCGGAGAGCCTCAGGAAGTCGCCGGGCTCGCCGGCGAGCGCCTTGTCGAGCAGCGCCGTGTAGCGCCGCCGCGAGATCTCGACCGCGCCAAAGCTCTTCAGATGCTCGGTGACGTATTGGGTGTCGAGCAGCTCGAAACCGCCATGGATGAGCCGCGCGACCAGATGCACCAGCGCGACCTTGGAGGCATCGCGCGCGGTGTGGAACATGCTCTCGCCGAAGAAGGCCCGTCCGAGACTGACGCCGTAGAGCCCGCCGACGAGGTCGTCGCCCTGCCAGGCTTCGACGCTATGGCAATGGCCGAGCTCGAAGAGGCCGCCATAGAGGTCGCGGATGCGCTTGTTGATCCAGGTGTCCTCGCGGCCGGCCTGCGGCGCGGCGCAGCCGGCGATGGTTGCCTTGAAGGCGGTGTTGACGGTAACGCGAAACGTATCCGAACGCACAGTGCGCGCGAGCCGCGAGGCGACGCGGAAGCCGTCGAGCGGGATGACGCCGCGCAGCTCCGGCTCGACCCAGAACAGGGTCGGATCCTCGGCGCTTTCCGCCATCGGGAAGATGCCGCAGGCATAGGCGCGCAGCAGAACGGCCGGCGTGATTTCAGAAGGGGCGGAGTCGCGCGACGTCATGGCTTGCCATCATAGCAGGATCGCAACGCGGTTGCGATGGGTGCGCGGCCGGGCGCGAGCTCAGCTCGCGGCGGCGGTGCTGGTCTTGCCGATGCTTGCGGGCTCGCGGCCGAACTTCAGCACGACCCTGGTCCCGGCATGCGCGGGATCGCGTTCGACCGTGGCGTCGAGCTTGGAGGCCATCGCCGCGACGATGCGCTGGCCCATGCCGGTGGAGCGCGGATCGGCCTTGGCGTTGTCGCCGACGCCGTCGTCCGTGATCGAAAGCGAGAGATCGTCTCCCTGCGAGGTCAGCTCGACATGGATCGGGCCGGCGCCGTCGGGATAGGCGTATTTCACAGCGTTCATCACCAGCTCGTTGACGACGATGCCGACCGCGACCGCGCGGTCCGGATCGATCTCGATCGGCTCGGCCTTCAGCGTCAGGCGCGACATGCGGTTGCCTTCCGCCGACCGCCTGAGATCCTCGAGCAGGGAGTCCAGATACTGGTTCAGCACCACGCTCTTCAGGTCCTGCGACGTATAGAGGCGACGGTGCACCTGCGCGACCGCGGCGACGCGCCCCATCGCATTGGTCAGCGCCGCCTTGACCTCGTCCTGCGCAGCCGAGCTTGCCTGAAGGTGCAGCAACGAGGCGATGATCTGGAGCGAATTGCCGACGCGGTGGTTGACCTCGCGCAGCAGGAGCTCTCGCTCTGCTGCGAGCGCTGCGTAGCGGTCGCGCGAGGCGTGGATCTCGGCTTCGGCTTCGTCGCGCGCTCTCTGCAACTCGGCCTGGCGCAGCGCGCCTTCGGCGGCGACATGGAGCAGCGGGATGAAATCGCCCTGAACGTCCTTGACGAGATAATCGGCCGCTCCCGCCTTCAGCGCGGTGACCGCGATGCTGGAATCCTGCGACGCCGTGACGAACACGACCGGCGGCGCATCCGGGATCGCCATGATCTGCTCGAGCGTCTCCAGCCCGTCGAGGCCGGGCATATACTGGTCGAGCGCCACGACATCGATACCGCCATCGGTGCCGTTCTGGGCACAGGCGCGGCGGATGCGCTCGAGCCCTTCCTCGCCGCTGGCGGCATGAACGACCCTGTAGCCGCGCCGCGTCAGGCCGCGATCGACCAGGCGCGCCAGGGCGTCGTCGTCATCGATGTAGAGCAGTGTCGGCGTGCGCTGGTTCATGGGGTGGCGGGCGGGACCTGGATGACCGAGAAAAACAGGCCGAGCTGCCGGATGGCATTGGCGAAATTCTCGTAGTTGACGGGTTTGGTGATGTAGACGTTGCAGCCGAGCTCGTAGCAGCGCTTGATTTCCTGGGAATCGTCAGTGGTGGTCAGCACCACGACCGGCGAGGCCTTCAGGTATTTGTTCTCCTTGATCTGCCTCAGGATGTCGATGCCCGTCATGTCGGGCAGGTTGAGATCGAGCAGGATCAGGAGCGCATTGCCCTTCTGCACGAGGCCCGAGCCGTCGGCGCCGAACAGGTGCGTCATCGCGTCGGTGCCGTTGGTGAACGAGACGATCTCGTTGTTGACGCCCGAGCGGCGGATGTTGCGCTCGATCAGCCGGGCATGGCCCGCGTCGTCCTCGATCATGATGATGGTGACAGGCTGGGTCATCGATCTCTGTTCCGGTTGCTCACGTTCCAGGCGATCGGCAGCGTGATCGTGAAGGTGCTGCCCGCGTTCAGTTCCGATGATACCGACATGGTGCCGCCGAGGCGACGCACAAGTGCGCGCACGTGCGCAAGACCGATGCCCTGGCCGGGCCTGTCCTGGGTTCCGGCGCGGCGGAACAGGTCGAATATCCTCTGGTGATCCTTCGGGTCGATCCCCCGGCCGTTGTCGCTGATCTCGAAGATAGCGTAGCCGAGCTTGGTCCGCCCGCGAATTCTGATCTCGCCGGGCACGCCGGGCTTGAGATATTTGATCGCATTGTCGATCAGATTGGAGAAGATCTGCTCGAGGGCGAGACGGTCGCTCACGAGGCTCGGCAGCGGCTCCAGGTGGATCGCGGCCTGCGCCTCGGCCGCCTGGTGGGCCATCGTCTCGACGATGGCCGAGATCAGCTCCCGCGCGTCGATCTTGACCGGCTGGAATTCGCGCCGACCCTCGCGGGTGAGGTTGAGGATCGCCGAGATCAGCCGGTCCATCTTGGCGATCGACGATTTGATGAAACCGAGCGCTTCGGAGAAATCTTCCGAGAGCTGCTTGTCGGCGCCTTCGAGCGCGATCTCGCCAGGCCCCGCGGATGCAAGCGGCGCTCCCTCCTGGGAAACGTGAGCGAGGCTGCCGATGCGGCGGAAGATGTCGTTACCGAGTTCGTCAAGCTCGCTGGTGAAGCCCATGATGTTGACGAGGGGCGAGCGCAGGTCGTGGCTGACGATATAGGCGAAGCGCTGGATCTCGTCGTTGGCTTCGCGCAGGTCCGCCGTGCGCTCGTCGACGACGGATTCGAGGTTCGCATAGGCCTCGCGCAAGCGGTTTTCGGCCTCGTCGCGGGCGCGGGCCGAGCGCCGTACCAGCCAGATCGAGATCAGCGCCAGCACCACGACGAGGCCGGACCCGATCCCGGTCATCGAGGCGGCGAGGGTCTGGCTGCGGTCGGCGTTGACGGTGCGGAGGCGGAA
>JAEYTQ010000355.1 GCA_023433965.1 Pseudomonadota bacterium
TGGAACGACGGCGCGAAGTCCAGCGTCATCAGCTGGCGCTCGACGGCGGCGGCGATCTGCTTGCGGCCGTGGCCGGCATTGACGCACCAGAGGCCGGCGGAGCCGTCGATCACCTTGCGGCCGTCGACGGTGGTGTAGTGCATGCCCTCGGCCGAGGAGAACAAGCGCGGCGCCTTCTTGAACTGCCGGTTGGCCGTGAACGGCATCCAGAACGAGTCGGTCTTGATAGTGTTCGGAATCTGATGAAGGGTCACGGCCGCGCTCCTTTGCTGACCCGATAGCTGAGCCACGGCTTGGAAAGCGCAACAAGTCCTTTTCTGTTGCGCCGCAACCCATTGATTTAACTAGGGCTGCCGGTCCATATTTGCGGGATTCGCAACACCTGCAACACGGAACAGAGGCCATGAGCGTCGACATCGGTGGACGGCTGCGATTCATTCGGGCGCGCCACAAGCTGTCGCAGCGCGAGCTGGCCAAGCGCGCCGGCGTCACCAATTCGACGATCTCGCTGATCGAATCCAACCAGATGAACCCGTCGGTCGGCGCGCTCAAGCGCATCCTCGACGGCATCCCGATGGGGCTCGCGGAGTTCTTCGCGCTGGAGCCGGAATCGAGGCGCAAGATCTTCTACCGGGCCGAGGAGCTCACCGAAGTCGGCAAGAAGCCGATCTCCTACCGTCAGATCGGCGACAATCTGTTCGGCCGCAGCCTTCAGATCCTCAAGGAGCGCTACGAGCCCGGCAGCGACACCGGGCGCGTACACCTCGTCCATGACGGCGAGGAGGGCGGCATCGTGATTTCGGGCAAGCTCGAAGTCACCGTCGAGGACGAGCGCCGCATCCTCAATCCCGGCGACGCCTATTATTTCGAGAGCCGCCGGCCGCATCGCTTCCGCTGCGTCGGCGGCAAGCCCTGCGAAGTGATCTCGGCCTGCACACCGCCGACGTTCTGAGCGAGTTCGAGACCCATCCGACATGATACAGGCACGCTATTTCGGGGAACTTGAGCCACCTCAATTTCCGAAAAGCCAAACCCTGTAGAGTCCGAACCGTAGCCGAGCAGCCTGGCGCAAAGGTGCTGAGGTTATGGCCCGGACTCCTAGGCACTCCGGGGCCGCTTCGTAAACGGAGCACGTCATGAAGACCACACTCGCGAATACCGAAGCCGCTCCCGACACGCTTCTGCTCGATGCCGACAAGCTCCACTCGCAGGAGCTCCGCAAGGCCATCGCCGAATACATCGAGCTGCAGCGACAGGCGCTCGCGGCGCTCCGCCGGAAGCTGAACTGAGAGCCGCCGCCGGGAACGCCTTGCCGAGTCAACGCTGCGTCAGCAGCTCCTCGATCCGGATCGGGAATCTGCGCACACGCACGCCGGTCGCTTGCCAGACCGCGTTCGCGACCGCGCCGGCGCTGCCGGTGATACCGATCTCGCCGACGCCCTTGATGCCGAGCGCATTGACATGCGGATCGTTCTCCTCGACCGTGACGACGTCGAGCGGCGGCACGTCGGCATTCACAGGGACATGGTACTCACCGAGATTGGCATTCATGATCCGTCCGCTGCGGCGATCGGTGATGGCCTCCTCGTGCAGCGCGAAGGACAGGCCCCAGATCATGCCGCCGAACAGCTGGCTCTGTACCATCCGCGGATTGATGATCCGCCCGGCCGCGAAGGCGCCGACCATGCGGGTGACACGGACCTGGCCGAGATCGGGATCGACCTTCACCTCTGCGAACACCGCACCATGCGCGTGCATCGCGTATTCCTCCATCGCCGCGGGATTCGCCGCGCCGCTGCCGCGCGCCTCGACCTCGGCGACGCCGGCGCGCGCGAGAATCTCGGCATAGCTCTCGCCGCGGCTCTCGTCGTCGCGGCGCATCAACCTGCCATTGCGCGCGATCACGCCGGCATTGCCGGCGCCGAACAGCGGCGAGCGCTCGTGGTTGGTGGCGAGATCGGCGAGCTTTGCGATCACGGCCGCGCCGGCGCTGTGGATCGCAGCGCCCGCCGTCGCCGTGTGCGCAGAGCCGCCGGCGATGCCGGCATCGGGCAGGTCAGACGTGCCGGACTTGAACTCCACGCGATCGATGTCGAGACCGAGGCCATCAGCCGCGATCTGGGCGAGAGCGGTCCAGGCACCCTGCCCCATGTCATGCGCGCCGATCTCCATCACGCCCGAACCGTCGCGCCGGATCGCCGCGCGCGCTTCAGCCTGGAACATCAGGGCCGGGAAGGTCGCGGTGCCCACGCCCCAGCCGACCAGAAGGCCGGCATCGTCGCGCATCTGCCGCGGCTGAAGCGGTCGCTTGGTCCAGCCGAAGCGCGCGGCGCCCTGCTCGTAGCAGGCCCGCAGCGCCTTCGACGAGAACGGCTTGCCGCTGATCGGCTCGACCTCGGCATAGTTCTTCAGGCGGAAGGCCAGCGGATCCATGCCGCAGGCCCAGGCCATTTCGTCGATGGCGCTTTCGAGCGCGATGGAGCCGGTCGCCTCGCCCGGCGCGCGCATGAACAGCGGCGTGCCGGTGTTGACGCGCACGGCGTCGTGCGAGGTGCGGATTGCCGGTGCCGCATAGAGCGTGTGCGAAGCATCGGCGGCCGGCTCGAAGAAGTCGTCGAACGTGCTCGACACGGTCCGAGCATGATGATCCAGCGCGGTTAGGCGGCCCTCGCCATCGGCGCCGAGGCGCAGGCGCTGACGCGTCGGCGCGCGGTGGCCGACCGGGCCGTACATCTGCTCTCGGCGCAGCACCAGCTTGACCGGCTTGCCGACGAGCTTCGCCGCCATGATGCCGAGAACCGGCGGGCCGCCCATCAGCCCCTTCGAGCCGAAGCCGCCGCCAAGAAAGGGGCTGCGGATGTGGATCTTGTCGTGCGCAATGCCGAACAACTCGGCGACTCGCGCCAGCGACAGCTTCAGGCCCTGGGTCGGCATGTCCACGAGAAGCTTGTCGCCCTCCCAGTGCGCGACGACCGCATGCGGCTCCATGGCGTTGTGATATTGCGGCGGCGTTTCGTAAGTCGCATCGATCCGCTTCTCCGCCGCGGCAAGGCCGGCCTCGACATCGCCGTGGTGATTCTCGGAGGGATTGCCGACGCCGACGACGGGGGGCACGAAGCTTTCGCCGGCGTCGAGACCGACCAGCGCAGGCTGCACCTCGTAAGCCGGAGCCAGCAGCGCCGCGCCTTCCGTCGCAGCCTCCAAGGTTTCGGCGATCACGACCGCAATCGCCTGATTGGCGTAGCGGACCTCGTGGCT
>JAEYTQ010000531.1 GCA_023433965.1 Pseudomonadota bacterium
TCCTGGTCGAAGGGCACGCGGACGCGGACGAAATAGCCGGGCAGCAGCACCCGCTTGTCGTTGGGGACAAGACCGCGCACCGCCAGCGTGCCGGTCGATTGATTGAGCGTCGGCGAGACATAGTCGAGATGGCCTGCATGGGGATAGCCGGTCTCGGTCTGGAGCCCGATCTGGATCGGGAATTGCTTGAGGTCAGCGGGCGTCAGTCCGCGGCGTGCCGCCTCGGCGCGAATGCGCAGCACGTCCTGCTCGTTGACGGTGAAGTTCACGTAGATCGGGTCCATCGCGACGATGGTCGCGAGCTGGGTCGGCGAGGAGACGCCGACGAGCTCGCCGATCGAGACCATGTGCGCGCTGACGACGCCGTCGAACGGCGCGACGACCCTGGTGTAGCCGTAGTTGACGTCGGCGAGCCTGGTATTGGCCTGGGCCTGCTGGAGGTTGGCCTGCGCGTTGTCGCGGTTGGCGGTCGAGGTGTCGAGCGTGGCCTGCGAGACCGCCTGGCGCTGCACCAGCTCGGCCTGCCGCTTGTAGTCGGCCTCCGCCTGCCGCAGTGAGGCCTGGGCGCCCGCCTCGGCCGCCTGCGCCTGTTCGAGCTTGAGCTTGTAGGTCTCGGGCTCGATCGTGAACAGCTGGGTGCCCTGCTTCACGAACGTGCCGTCTTGATAATCGATCGATTGCAGAAAGCCCTGCACGCGCGCGACCAGATCGACACTCTTGATCGGCGCGGTGTTGCCGGTCGCCTCGATGTAGCGCGTCACCGGACGCTGCACCGGCGTCGCCACCTCCACCTTCGGCGGCGGCGGTGCCACGAACGTGTTCTTGTCCTCGCAGCCGGTGAGCGTGATCACGAACGCGGCGGCGGAAAGAACCCGCCCGGCATGTCTCCGCACTCCATTGCGCCGTGCGGGAGATGCGGGATTCGCGCGCGTCATTCGGTGGCCCCCGGTTGATGTCTCGGTGTGCGGAGGCTACCAACAAATGACCGGCCGTGGAACACCATACCCATGGCACTCGGGAGCCTTGCACTGCAAATGCCCGTGTGGCCTTTGGCAGATTTGTTGGTGAGAAACGGCTTTTCACTGAGCGCACGATCGACCTGCCTGCGCGGACGCCTCGCCGGACTGCGTTCCGCACTTGTCACATCGCGGTCGCGACCGGTTGGTGCGTATGCCATGCCGCGAGCACGTTCTCTTCGTCTTCGGCCGTGAGGCCGGTGACCGGGCCGCTGCTCACGAGGAGCCAGTGAAGCGTATCGCGCGCGGTGGCGGCGATCGGTCGCGCGGTCAGTCCGGCCGCACGGGCCGGCGAGGTGTCGCGCGTCATGAATCCGGCTTAGTCCGGCAAAGGCAGCCACATTGGTAGCGACCGCGGACCTGCCCAGCGCCTGACGTCATGCGGTTCAAGAAAGGCGCCATCGACCCAGGTGAAGCTGCAGGACGCCTCCAGCGCCGATGCGCATTCCCTGAGGAATTCGCCGCGCGTGCGGATCGGCCCGATGCCGTCATAGATGCCGGTGAGACCGATCTCCGCCGCATGCACGATCCATTGGGCGAGATCGCACGTCGATGAACTGGACGGCATCCTCCGGCGATCCCGGCGCCAGCACCTCACCGCCGCGCGCAAGCCGCGCCGGCCAGTACGCGAACCGCCCGGTCGGGTCCTCGGGGCCTGCGATGAGGCCGGCCCGGCAGATGAAGGCGTCGCCGCCGACGGCCTGCTCGCAGGCCACCTTGGCGGCGCCGTAGATCGCGTCGGTGCTATGCTCGATCTCTGCCGCAAGGGGCTCGCGCAGCGGCGCCGTGTCGGCCCGTTGCCCCGGCACGCGGTTGTCCGCATAGACACTGATCGTCGACACGAAGGTCCAATGCACGCCCGGCCGCTTCAGCGCGGCGACCGCACGGCGGACCTGGCCGGGATGACGCGAGACGTCGATCACGGCCTCGAACGTTTCGCTCGCGAGCGGGGCAAGCCCGTCGTCCGCATCACGGTCGATCGGCACAAAGCGCGCGCCGGCGGCGATCGGCCCCGCAAGCCCGCGCGCCGCGCAGGTCACGTCATGACCTCCGGCGCAGGCATGGCGCGCGATCGCGCGCCCGAGAAACTGGCTGCCGCCGAGGATGAGAATGCGCATGAAACGGTCCCCTTTTGCCGATGAGGCCGCGAGACTACAGCCTCTACTGGTGGTTGCAACGATC
Organism: Pseudomonadota bacterium; assembly: GCA_023433965.1. Classification (GTDB taxonomy): domain Bacteria; phylum Pseudomonadota; class Alphaproteobacteria; order Rhizobiales; family Xanthobacteraceae; genus Bradyrhizobium. Next base: position 2,199 of record JAEYTQ010000531.1, read on the forward strand.
CCTTGGCGCGGCTTGGTCTCGACGCCCCGATCCGGACGGAGTACGCTTGATCTTGGTCGTCGTGCTCGCTGACTGCCGCAGCATTGTTCAGCTAGCGGGTTGGCCTCGTCTTCGGCTGCTGGATGTGATCCAGAGGCCGCCTTCCTCTCGTTCCATTGCCCGAGGGAAGCTGTGCCATGAACCGAACGCTCGCGAAGATCTGCCAGGAAATGTCCGGCCGGGTGCTCGAAGTTCAACGCGGCCTCAACACACCTGAGCGGCGGTTGGAATTGGCGGACGAACTCCAGGCCACCATTGAAAAGTACCTCGCCTTCGAAAAGCGAAAGAACCGGTTTTCGCTTCGGAAGGACAGATAGCGCAGCGCCTGCAAGTCGAGTTCCAGAATCTACGGCGCGCCGGGCGCTGCGTTTGATTGATTTGCTTGAATTTTTCGTCCCGAACGCTCGGGGTCGGGTGGAACCCTCTCGGCGCAATGTCCAGCATGCCCGTGTTTTCGCGGTTACAGCGAAGCATTGCGGAATGTTGTCTAGTCATGGCGGCATTACAACCAAGGGGACGAAACATGAAAAAGACAATGCTTGCCGGTGCCGCGGTGGCGGCACTGGCGTTGAGCAGCAATGCTCAAGCCGCGGATATGGCAGCCAAGCCCTACGTCAAGGCGCCGCCGCCCATCGCGGCGGTTTATGATTGGAGCGGCTTCTACATCGGCGGCAACGGTGGATGGGGCACCACCCGCAACTGCTGGGATTTCGTGAGCTTCGCCGGCGCGCCCTTCACGGCAAGTGAGGGGTGTCACAACTCAGACGGCGCGGTCGCGGGCGGTCAGATCGGATATCGCTGGCAATCGGCGGCCTGGGTGTTCGGATTGGAGGCGCAGGGCAA
>JAEYTQ010000551.1 GCA_023433965.1 Pseudomonadota bacterium
GCGCTGTTGCGTCCCGGGCGCTTCGACCGTCAGGTCGTGGTGCCGAACCCCGACGTCGTCGGCCGTGAGCAGATCCTCAAGGTTCACGTTCGCAAGGTGCCGCTGGCGCCCGATATCAACCTCAAGACCATCGCGCGCGGCACCCCGGGCTTCTCCGGCGCCGACCTGATGAACCTCGTCAACGAGGCCGCTTTGACCGCCGCCCGCCGCAACAAGCGGATGGTGACGCAGGCCGAATTCGAGGAGGCCAAGGACAAGGTGATGATGGGCGCCGAGCGCAAGTCGCTCGTCATGACCGAGGAAGAGAAGCTGCTGACGGCCTATCACGAGGGCGGCCATGCCATCGTCGGCCTCAACGTGCCCGCGACCGATCCGATCCACAAGGCGACCATCATCCCGCGCGGCCGGGCGCTCGGCATGGTCATGCAGCTGCCGGAGCGCGACAAGCTGTCGATGTCGCTGGAGCAGATGACCTCGCGCCTCGCCATCATGATGGGCGGCCGCGTCGCCGAGGAGCTGATATTCGGCCGCGAGAAGGTGACCTCCGGTGCTGCCTCCGACATCGAGCAGGCCACGCGCCTCGCCCGCATGATGGTGACGCGCTGGGGCCTGTCGGAAGAGCTCGGCACCGTCTCCTACGGCGAGAACCAGGACGAGGTGTTCCTGGGCATGTCGGTGTCACGGACGCAAAACGCCTCCGAGGCGACGGTCCAGAAGATCGACTCGGAAATCCGTCGTCTGGTCGAGGAAGGCTACAAGGAAGCAACCCGCATCCTCACCGAGAAGCATGCCGACCTCGAGGCACTGGCCAAGGGCCTTCTCGAGTTCGAGACGCTGAGCGGCGACGAGATCGTCGATCTCCTGAAGGGCAAGAAGCCGAACCGCGAGTCCGTGCTCGAGCCCACCACGCCGCGCGCCTCCGCCGTGCCTCCGGCCGGCAAGTCGCGTCCGCGGCCGGATCCGGATCCCGGCCTGGAGCCGCAGCCGCAGGCGTAATGGCGAAAGCGGCACACCGAACTGTATCGAAGAACGCGGCGGAAACGCCGCGTTTTTTGTTGTCCAAGCGCGCCTGCGCGCGCTGGCATTCTGCTGCCTGCTTGGCGCCTAGGCCGTTTTGCCACAGCCATCGCGCCTGAATCGCTTGCGATCGGTCAAGGGAGGGGACCTTGATCGCGCTAGGCTCCCACTCCTCAAAGGAGGGAGACATGGCTTTCAAGGATGTTCTGCTGACTCTAACGAGCTACCCGGAACCGACGACGGTTTCGGTGATCGACGGCGCGGTTGAGATAGCCGCCGTCCTTGATGCGCATCTCGCAGCCATTTGCTGCGAGGTTCATGCCGAAGTCCGCGGGAGCCTGCTCGGGGATGCCATCCTGGACATTCCCGCGCTCGTTGCGCGCGAGGCCGCCAAGAGCCGCGACAACGCGAAAGCGCTGCTGGCGGCATTCGAAACGTCGGCGGTGAAATCCGGCATTCGCCACGAGATCATCTTCGAGCAATGTGCAACCGCAAGCGAGGCCGCACTGCTGGTCGACTATGCGAGGCTTCGCGATCTCACGATCATGGCGGTGCCGGCATCCCATGATCTCGGCTACGCCGAGGAGGTGATCTTCGACTCCGGCAGGCCGACACTGATCCTCCCCACTGCTCCGCGGTCGCGTCCATTTCGGTTCGACGCCGTCTGCGTGGCTTGGGACTTCAGCCGCACCGCTGCGCGCGCGGTTTCCGACGCACTTCCCTTGCTCGAAAGCGCGAAAAACGTGCGCGTCGTGACCGTCACCAACGAAAAGGCCCTGGACTCCACCCGTTCCGCCGAAGAACTGGCGAAGAACCTGGCCCGTCACGGCATTGATGTCGTGTTGGACAGGGTCGATGCCGGCGGCAAGCCGATTGGCGAGGTCCTCGGAGCCCACGTGCTCTCCCACGGCATCGACGTCCTCGTGATGGGCGCGTACGGAACGCCGAGGTGGCGGGAATTCGTGCTCGGCGGCGCGACGAGGGGGCTGCTGTCCAAGCCGCCGATCCCGATTCTGTTCTCGCATTGATCCTTGGCCATGCACGAGGTGGGAATGGCTGCCAGTCAGCAACATGGCAGCAGCAATGCGCAGCTCGGTTCGACAAGGCTGATCAGATCGCTCACGCTGACGCACGCGGTGCTCTACGGCCTCGGCGTGACGATCGGCGCCGGAATTTACGTGCTGGTCGGAGCGGCGGCTGCGCGGAGCGGAATGCACGCGCCTCTGGCGTTCCTCGCTGCAGCGATCGTGATGGGTATGACGGCCGGCACCTTCGCCGAGTTGGGCACGCGAATGCCGGTTGCGGCAAGCGAGGCCGCCTATATCCAGGCCGCATTCCATCGCAAGTGGCTCTCCGGCGCCACGGGGCTGCTCGTCGTTGCCGCGGCGACGATCTCCGGGGCGACCATCACGGTCGGGAGTGCCGGTTACATCAGCGTATTCCTGCCGCTGCCTGCCAGCTGGATCATCGCGGGCGTCGTTCTCGCGATGGGAGCGATCGCCTGCCTGTCCGCAGTTCAGTCCATCAGCTTCGCCGGGCTGATGACCGTCGTGGAGATCGGAGGATTGGTCCTCATCGTCGGGGCCGGGTTGGTAGAGGGCGAGGCCCTGGTCTCCCGGCTGCCCGAACTGTGGGCCCCCATCAGCGATAAAGCGGCTTGGACCGGGATCGCACAGACGTCCCTGCTGGCCGTATTCGCGTTCATCGGGTTCGAGCACCTGGTCAACATGTCCGAGGAAATGAAGAATCCGTCCCGGACCTTGCCTTGGGCGCTGCTCATCACGCTCGGCGTGACGGCGCTCCTCTACATGGTCGTGGTCTGGGTTGCCGTGGTTGCGGTGCCCCCGGCCGAGCTTGCACACTCCCCGGCCCCGCTTGCCTTGGTGTTCCAGCAGTTGACCGGTCTCCCGCTCTGGGTCCTGAGCGTCGTCGCGATCGTCGCGACGATCAACGGAATCATCGTTCACATGCTCATGATCGGACGCGTGCTGTACGGGCTTGCCGACCAAGGCAGCCTTCCGGCCTTCTTCACCCGGGTGAACGCCAGGAGTGGCGCGCCGGTGGTCGCAACCCTGTTCGGCGTCGGCGCCATCCTGATCCTCGCGCTCGGCGTTCCCTTGACCGGACTGGCCGAATGGACCTCACGCCTGACGCTTGGGATCTTCGTTCTGGTCAACCTGGCCCTGCTTCGGATCAAGGCCAAGGAATCGACGCCTCCTGCCGGCGTGTTCGTCGTGCCCATCTGGGTGCCCGTCGCAGGGCTGTTCACAAGCACCGCGTTGCTCCTGCTCGATCTGTTCGGATAGCGCGCTTTCGCGAGCGCGCGAAACACTAAAGAAGAACTTAACGCTTGCGGCCTATTTTGGCCCGCCATGACTGATCAGGTCGCCCACAGCGCGGTTCAACCGTTTTCGGCACGTGCAGCGCTCCCTTGGGTGGTGGGGCTCGCCCTCTATGCCGCGTTGCTGGTTGCCGGGCCGCGGCTGCTCGGTGATCCCGACAGCTATTCTCACGTCGAGGTCGGGCGCTGGATCATCGCGCATGGCTCCCTGCCAGCGAGCGATCCCTTTTCATTCTCAAAGCATGGCGCGCCCTGGATCCCCTTCGAATGGCTGTCCGAGGTCATTTATGCGGCCGTCTACGCGCTTGCCGGCTGGCCGGGCGTCGTCGCGCTCGCAGCCGCGGCGATCGCGCTCGCCTTCGGGCTGCTGACCTCCTTCCTGCTGCGCGAGCTTTCGCCAAGCCTCACCCTGCTCATGGTGATCGCAGCAGTCATTCTAGTGGCACCGCACATGCTGGCGCGGCCGCATGTCCTCGTGTTGCCGCTGATGGTGACCTGGGCGGCTGCGCTGGTTCGCTGCATGGATCGCGGTACGCCGCCGCCGTATTGGGCCCTGCCCCTGCTGGTGCTGTGGACCAATCTGCACGGCAGCGTGGTACTGGCGCTGGGGCTGATCGGCCCGGCGGTGCTCGAGGCGCTGCTGCGTGAGCCGCGAAGCGAATGGCCGCGCGTGCTGCTGCGCTGGCTGCCGTTCTCGCTCCTTGCCCTGGCGGCGTCCTGCCTGACGCCGCACGGCCCTGAACCGCTCTTGATGCCGCTGACGACACTCGGCCTCGGTCCTGCGCTTGCTTGGATCTCGGAATGGCGGCCGCAGGATTTCGGTCGCATCGGCGGCTTCGAACTGCTGCTGCTGGGCGGCATCTTCGCGCTCACCCGCGGCATCACGCTGCCGGTGGTGCGGGCGTTGGTGCTGATCGGCTTGCTCCATTTCGCGCTGGCGCAGATGCGCAATGCGGATCTGCTTGCCATGCTGGCGCCGCTCTATCTGGCGGCCCCGCTGGGCCGGACCTTCGGCGGACCGGCCGCGGACGATGCGGCAGTGCCCTCGCGTGGGTTGAATCTCGCCGCATTCGGCATCCTGGTCGCGATAAGCGGATGGGCTTTGGCGCGCGACATCCGGCCGGCGCCGATCATCACCCCCGAAGCCGCTATTGCCCGAGCCGACCTCGCCAAGGCGGAGCGCGTACTCAACGATTATGGTTTCGGCGGCTATCTGATCTTTGCCGGCATTCCCACCTTCATCGATGGCCGCGGCGAACTCTACGGCGGGCCGTTCATCGACCGTTACAACCGTGCGCTGGCGCTGATCGATCTCGGAGATTTTCTCAAGCTGCTCGACGAGTACAAGATCGGCGCGACGCTGCTTGCCCCGAACACACCGGCGGTCGCGATGCTCGACCGGCTGCCTGAGTGGCAACGCGTCTACGGCGACGATGTGGCCATCGTGCACAAGCGGCGAGATCCGCAAAGATAGTCAAGCGGTCCCGAACGCGGCATATTGGCCGCCGAGCCACACCCCGCTCAGGGCCGCTTCGAGACGCCGCGCCGGCTTGGTGTCCCAGGGCAGCAGCAGGAAATGCCGCGTGCCGGTCTCGCGCAGGCCGCTGGCCGCCATCAGCCTTCGGGTCGTGCGGGCACCGAGCAGGACGGCGTCCCGGTCGAACTCGCAACGCGCAACGGCCAGGCGCGTCAGCGGATTGTACGGATTGTGCTCGATCACGCAGACCAGCCCGCCGGGGCGTGTCACGCGCCGCATCTCGGTGATGAACGGCGCCCATTCGGCCGGCACGATATGGTGCATCACGCAAATGGCCGTGACCAGATCGAAGCTGGCATCGGCAAACGGAAAATTGCGGCCGTCGAACTCCCGGTAATCGACCCCGCAATTGTGAGCGCGGGCCTGGGACAGGCTGGCCGAGGAAACGTCGATGCCGCTCAAGCCGCCGATCATGCCGTGCAGCAGCGGGTGGAGGCTGCCGACGCCGCATCCGACGTCCAGCATGTCTGGCCGTTCCGTGCCCAGCCGCTGCGCGATAAGGTCGCGCAGCAGATCGGCCTTGGCGCGCATGAAGAAATCATGCGACAGGCCCGAGAAGTCGATCGAGGATTGAACCACATCGCGGTAGTTGTCGTGATATCCGTCGAAGAGCTCGGCCATGCGCGGGGTCACTCGTTGACGGCGTGGATCGTGGGTGTCGCTGCGGCATGGTCGCGGTCGAAGCCGATGCGCGCCTGTACCACGTAGAGCGGGCGGCGTTTCACCTCGGCATGGATACGTCCGACATAGAGGCCGACGATGCCCGTCATCAGCATGTTGATGCCGCACAAGAGCGACACGACGACGATCGTCGACGACCAACCGGTGACGAGATGGCTGTCCTTGCCGAGCCACAACAGGACCACCCAGCCGCCGTAGAGGAGCGCGAGCCCGGACACTGTCAATCCGCACCAGATGGCGAGCCGCAACGGCAGATCGGAAAAGCCGAGCGCGGCGTTCACCGCCAGGCGGATCATCTTGAACAGCGGGTATTTGGTTTCGCCCGCGGCGCGCTCGAGCCGGTGGAAGGCGACCTCGGTCTGCCGGAAGCCGAGCCAGGCGATCATGCCGCGCACGAAACGATCCTGCTCCGGCATCTGCTTGAGCGCGTCGAGCACCTTGCGATCGATCAGGCGGAAGTCGCCGACATCGGCGGGGATGCCGACCGAGGACATCCTGCCGAGCAGCCGATAGAACAGATGCGCGGTCGCGCGCTTGAAACGGCTTTCGCCCTCGCGCGACAAGCGGCGGGCGTGGACGATGTCGTTGCCCTCCTTCCACTTCGAGATCAGTTGCTCGATCACTTCGGGCGGGTCCTGCAGATCCGCATCCATGACGATGACCGCCTCGCCCTGCGCGGCGTCCATGCCGGCGGTGATGGCGACCTGATGGCCGAAATTTCGCGACAGGCCGATGTAGCGAAAGCGCGGATCGCGCGCGGCGAGCGCGCGCAGCACGATAGGGCTCGTAT
>JAEYTQ010000557.1 GCA_023433965.1 Pseudomonadota bacterium
GTTTCATCCGCCTCGCTGGCGAGCAGCGCCGCCTGCGCCGCCTCGGCGTCGCTGACGCCCCGCACCGGGATGATCTCGGAGGCGAGGCGGTTGCCGCACGTGATGGTGCCGGTCTTGTCGAGCAGCAGCGTGTCGACGTCGCCGGCGGCTTCGACCGCACGGCCCGACATCGCCAGGACGTTGAAGCGGACCAGGCGGTCCATGCCGGCGATGCCGATCGCCGACAATAGCGCGCCGATCGTGGTCGGGATCAGCGTCACGAATAGCGCCACCAGCACGATCACCGAGATCGAGCCGCCAGCATAGGCGGCATAGCTCGGGATGGTCACGGTGGCGAACACGAAGATGATGGTGAGGCCGGCGAGCAGGATGTTGAGCGCGATCTCGTTCGGCGTCTTTGCCCGCTCGGCGCCCTCGACCAGCTTGATCATGCGATCGATGAAGGTCGAGCCTTGGGCCGCCGTGATGCGGACGCGGATCCAGTCGGACAGCACCTGCGTGCCGCCGGTCACCGCCGAGCGATCACCGCCGGATTCGCGGATCACGGGCGCGGATTCACCGGTGATGGCGGCCTCGTTGACGGAGGCGACGCCCTCGATCACTTCGCCGTCGGAGGGGATGGTGTCGCCCGCTTCGACCAGAACGAGATCGCCGACCTTCAGGCTGGTGCCTGGCACGAGTTCGTAGTCGCGCCCCGTGCCGCTCAGCAGCTTGGCCTGGCTCTCGGTGCGAGTCTTGCGCAGCGTCTCGGCCTGCGCCTTGCCGCGGCCTTCGGCCACGGCCTCTGCGAAATTGGCGAACAGCACCGTGAACCAGAGCCAGACGATGATCTGTAAGGTGAAGCCGAGGCCGGCGCCGCCGGTGGCGAGATCGCGCACGAAGATCACGGTCGTGAGCGCGGCCACGATCTCGACCACGAACATCACCGGGTTCTTCATCATCAGCCGCGGGTCGAGCTTGGCGAAGGACGCCCGCATCGCGGGAAGCACGATCCTGGGATCGAGCATTGCCGACATCGGCGCACGTTTTTGCAGTTTCATCGCATCCATGGAGGTCACTCCAGACAACGGAAGTCAGAACACTTGGCCGGCGTTCATCGCGAGGTGCTCGACGATGGGGCCGAGCGCAAGCGCCGGGAAGAAGGTGAGGCCGCCGATGATCAGGATCACACCGACGACGAGGCCGACGAACAGTCCGCCGGTGGTCGGGAACGTGCCCATCGACGGCGGGACCGATTTCTTGGCTGCGAGCGAGCCTGCGATCGCCATCGCGGGGACGATCATCAGGAAGCGGCCGACGAACATCGAAAGACCACCGGTGAGGTTGTAGAACAACGTGTTCCCGGTAAGGCCCGCAAAGGCGGAGCCGTTGTTGCCGGTCTGCGAGGAATAGGCATAGAGCACCTCGGAGAAGCCGTGCGGTCCGGCATTCGCCATGGAGGCGACGGCCGCCGGGTAGACCACGGCGACGGCGGTCCAGCCGAGGATCATCAGCGGCAGCACCAGGATGGCCAGCATCGCCATCTTGACCTCGCGTGCCTCGATCTTCTTGCCGACATATTCCGGGGTACGGCCGACCATGAGCCCTGCGACGAAGATCGCGAGGATGACGAACAGCAGCATGCCGTACAGGCCGGCGCCGACGCCGCCGACGATGATCTCGCCGAGCTCGATATTGATCAGCGGGATCATGCCGCCGAGCGCGGTGAAGCTGTCGTGCATGGCATTGACGGCACCGCAGGAGGCGGCGGTGGTGATCACGGCGAACAGCGAGGACGCAACGATGCCGAAGCGGACTTCCTTGCCTTCCATGTTGCCGCCAGTCAGGCCCAGCGCATTCAGCGTCGAGGTGCCGCTGGCTTCCGCCCAATAGCAGACGGCAACGCCGGCAACGAACAGCACGCCCATCACGGCGAGGATCGCCCAACCTTGGCGCTGGTTGCCGACCATGCGTCCGAACACGTTGGTGAGCGCCGCGCCGAGCACGAAGATCGACAGCATCTGCACGAAGTTCGACAGCGCGGTCGGGTTCTCGAAGGGATGCGACGCATTGGCGTTGAAGAAGCCGCCGCCATTGGTGCCGAGCATTTTGATTGCGACCTGCGAGGCGACCGGTCCGACCGCAATGGTCTGTCTGCCGCCTTCGAGCGTCGTCGCCTCGACATAGGCTCCCAGCGTCTGCGGCGTGCCCTGCCAGACCAGGAACAACGTATAGACGATGCAGATCGGCAGCAGGATGTAGAGGGTGCAGCGGGTCACGTCGACCCAGAAATTTCCGATCGTGCGCATCGAGGCGCGTGAGAAGCCACGGATCAGGGCCATGGCCAGCGCAATGCCGGTGGCGGCCGAGAGGAAGTTCTGATGGGTCAGGCCGACCATCTGGGTCAGATAGGATAGCGTGCTCTCGCCGCCGTAGTTCTGCCAATTGGTGTTGGTGATGAACGACATCGCCGTGTTGAAGGACAGATCCTCCGCGACCGCGCTTTGCCCGGCCGGATTGAACGGCAACACCGCCTGGAGCCGCATCACGCCGTAGATGACGAGGAAGCCGCCGACATGAAACAGCAGCATGGCGACCGTGTAGGTCAGCCAATGCTGCTCGCGCTTCTCGTCGACCCCGGAGATCCGGTAAATGCCGGTCTCGATCGGCCGCAGCACCGGCGACAGGAACGTTCGCTCGCCGGCGAACACGCGCGTCATGTACCAGCCGAGCGGCTTGGCCAGCGCGACGATGATGATGCAGTATAGAACGATCTGGAGCCAACCGATCGCAATCATGACATTAACCCTTCAGGCTTTGGGTCCGGCGCAACAGCGGCAGGAGCAGCGCGAGCAGAGCCGCGACCAGCGCAGCGTCGGCCAGCAGCAATTGAGCGAGCAGCAGCACGGTCAGAACCGCTCGGGCCGCAGCAGCGCGTAGGTGAGGTAAATCAGGATGCCGAACGAGACCGCGCCGCCGAGCGCATAATCGAAGATCATGGTTCGCTCCGTCACAGCCGTTCGCAGACGTAGGTGTAGCCGATCGCCAGGGCAAAGAAGCCGAAGCCCAGCGCCAGCATCATGATGTCCATCATGGGATTGCTCCTCGTTGCGTCCCTGTGTCGGGGGCAACACATTCTCCGGGGCCCCGGCGGGAGCGGTGGAGAGAAGCGCGGCTCATTTCCACGGCGCCAAACGGGACTTTGACCGTGCCGAAGTGCCACCACGGACGTAAGTTTTCGAGATGAGGGCGAACGCGAAGTTATAGGAATCTCATATAGGCGGAAGGAGCAGCGCGGAGTCTCGTAGCGCCGCTGCGCACCCGAATGATTCCCGGGATCATTGGAAAGGTTCGATAGCTCTTGGGGTCTATGGTGGCCGGTTAATGCCCGACGAGGTCCGCAATAGGTCTTGCCGGAGCATGCCTTGGCAAGCTGGGTGTTTACTCCCAGCTTTGAGGGATCTTTCCGCAGTTCGAAGGACGCGTGGCCGTTCGCGTCGTGACCTCCAAAATAAATCAATTAATGGATGGAGGTTAATATTAAAAACTCTTTGAAGCAAACAGAAATGGGTAGTGAAGCTCGAGGGCCCGGCCACACGCTTGTGTTCGGAAGTATACACAAGTGAAGTGGCAACTCCGCATCATGCCGCTGAAGGATCGCCTCCCGATGGTCTTCGTCGCCGCGTGGCACGCCCTCGCTGTTCGACAGGGGC
>JAEYTQ010000561.1 GCA_023433965.1 Pseudomonadota bacterium
ACAATGCCGGTGACGCGGTTCGCGGTCAGCGGCACATAGGCGAGGCGCACACCGGCATGGATGGTGAAATAATCCACGCCCTGCTCGCATTGCTCGATCAGCGTGTCCTTGTACACCTCCCAGTCGAGCTTGGCCGGATCGCCGTCGACTTTCTCCAGCGCCTGGTAGATCGGCACGGTGCCGATCGGCACGGGCGAGTTGCGCAAAATCCATTCGCGGGTGTTGTGGATGTTGCGGCCGGTGGAGAGGTCCATCACCGTGTCGGCGCCCCAGCGGATCGCCCACACCATCTTCTCGATTTCTTCTTCCACGGAGGAAGTGACCGCCGAGTTGCCGATATTGGCGTTGATCTTCACCAGGAAGTTGCGGCCGATTATCATCGGCTCGAGTTCGCCGTGGTTGATGTTGCACGGGATGATGGCGCGTCCGCGGGCGATCTCGTCGCGCACGAATTCCGGGGTGATGAAGGCGGGCACCGAGGCGCCGAAACTCTCGCCGTCGGCGAGCGCGGCTTCGGCACGCTCCAGCTGCTGCTTGCGCCCGAGGTTCTCGCGGGCGGCGACGTAGATCATCTCCTTGGTGATGATGCCGGCGCGGGCGAATTCGAGCTGGGTGATCTTGTGGCCGTCGAGGCCGCGCAGCGGCTTGTGATAGGCCGAGAAGGCGCGCGCCGCCTTGTCGGTGGAGACGCTGCCATTGTCCTCCGGCTTGACCTGGCGGCCCTCATATTCCTCGACGCCGCCGCGCTCCAGCACCCATTGCTTGCGGTTGCGGGGAAGGCCGGCGTTGACGTCGATGGTGACGGAGGGATCGGTGTAGGGGCCCGAGGTGTCGTACACCGGCAGGTTCGGCTCGCCCGCGCCCTCGGAGAGGATGATCTCGCGCAGGGGCACGCGCAGGTCGGGCGCGGCATCGGGGGTTGCGAAGATCTTGCGCGAGGAGGGAAGCGGGCCGGTGGTGACGGCGGGGACGGTCTTGTCGGGGTTGGAGCGGATGTTCATGGGGATCCTCCGGTTAATTCGTTAGCTTCGCTGCGCAAGGGGCAATTACCGCTGTCATCCCCGCCTAGAGCGCAATTGCGCTCGGGGGCGGGGATCCAGTACTCCGCGGCGGCTCAAGCCGAGAAGGCGCCGCGTACTGGATCGCCCGGTCAAGCCGGACGATGACAGAGGTGTGTGGGGTGAGAGCGGGACCTGCATCACGCCGCCTCCTTCAGGCCGAGCCATTGCTTCACGCGGGCATCCGGATCGGGGTTCTGAGTGACGTCGCTCACCACGGCGATCGAATCCGCGCCGGCTGCAAAAATCTCCGCGGCGTGCTCGAACTTGATGCCACCGATGGCGACCAGCGGGATGGCGCCGATGCGCTTCTTCCATTCGGTGATCTTGGGAATGCCCTGCGGCTCGAAGCGCATCGACTTCAGCGTGGTGAAGAAGATCGGGCCGAGCGCGACATAGTCGGGCTTGGCTTTCAGCGCGGTTTCAAGCTCGGCATCGTCATGGGTGGAAATGCCGAGCTTGAGGCCGGCCTCGCGGATCGCGTCGAGATCGGCCTCGGCGAGATCCTCCTGGCCGAGATGCAGATATTCCGCGCCGGCGACGATCGCGGCGCGCCAATAATCGTTCACGACCAGCTTGGCCTGCGTGCCCTTGGTGATCGCCAGCGCGTCGGTGACGATCTGCAGTGCTTGCGAATCGTCGAGCTCCTTGGCGCGCAGCTGGATGGTGCCGACGCCGAGCATGGTCAGGCGCTCGACCCATGCGAGGCTGTCGACGACGGGATAGAATCGATCAGGATACGGCATGCCAGAACGGGGTCCCAACGACAGGGGTGGAAGGGGAGGCGAAGTCGCGGGCGTTCATCAGCCCGGCCTCGTAAGCGGTACGGCCGGCCTCGCAGCCCAAGCGGAAGGCGGTCGCCATCGCGACGGGATCGGCCGCCTTGGCGATAGCGGTGTTGAGCAGCACGGCGTCGTAGCCGAGTTCCAGCGCCTGCGCGGCGTGGCTCGGCGCGCCGAGACCGGCGTCCACCACCAGCGTGATGTCGGGCAGGCGCTCGCGCAGCAGCTTCAGCGCATCGCGGTTGGTGATGCCCTTTGCGCTGCCGATCGGCGCGGCCCAGGGCATCACGACCTTGCAGCCGGCGTCGACGAGACGGTTCGCCACCGAGAGATCCTCGGTGCAATAGGGGAACACCTCGAAGCCGTCCTTGATCAGGATGGTTGCTGCTTCGACCAGGCCGACGACATCAGGCTGCAGCGTGTCGTTGTCGGCGATGACCTCGAGCTTGATCCAGTTGGTGCCGAACAATTCGCGGGCGAGCTTGGCCGTCGTCACCGCCTCGCGCACGGTGCGGCATCCCGCGGTGTTCGGCAGCACCGACACGTCGAGCTCGCGGATCAGCTTCCAGAACGCGTCCCCGGTCTTGCCGCCCGCGGATTCCCGCCGCAGCGATACCGTGACGATGCCGGCGCCGGAGGCGCGGATCGCGCTCTGCATGATCGCAGGCGAGGGGTAGAGCGCGCTGCCGATCAGCAGGCGCGAAGAGAAGGATTTGCCGTAGAAGGTCACCATGTGGAATTCCCCGTCATTCCGGACGGGCCGCGGCACGCGGACCAATCCGGAATCTCGAAGTTGTGGCGCGAGATTCCGGGTTCACGTTTCGCGTGCCCCGGAATGACGGGCCAAAAGGAGCCGTCGTCGCGAGCAGGGCGCGCCACCATCACCCTCCCTGCCGCGGCGTGATGATCTCGATCTCGTCGCCGGCCTTCAGCTGCGTCTCCGCCCAGCGGCTTTTCGGCACGACGTCGTAGTTCAGCGCAATCGCAAAATGGCTGCCCTCGTAGTCGAGCTCGGCGAGCAGCGCATCGATGCTGGCGGAATTCACCTCGCGTTGCTCACCATTGACGATCACGCGCACTGCATCACCTCATTGTCGATCTGGCCGCGCTGGACATAGGCGAGCGTCAGCTCGGCGAGGGCCGGGGCGATCAGGAAGCCGTGGCGGTAGAGGCCGTTGACGCTGATCCTGCTGCCGTGGATGCCGATGCGCGGCAAATTGTCGGGAAAGGCGGGCCGCAGCCCGGAGCCGAATTCGACGATGCGGGCTTCCCCGAACGCGGGATGCACGGTGTAGGCGGCGCCCAAAAGCTCCAGCGCCGAGCGCACGCTGACGCCGGTGTCCTCGGCCTCGATTGAGGTCGCGCCCAGCATGAAC
>JAEYTQ010000601.1 GCA_023433965.1 Pseudomonadota bacterium
GAGATCGTCGGCGCGGCCGCGGAAGAAGTGGAAGCCGTCGGCATCCCTCACGAAGCGATCGCCGGTGTAGATCCAGCCGCCTTCGCGGATGGTCTCGGCGGATTTGTCCGGCCGGTTCCAGTACAGCGGCGTGTTGGAATCGCCGCGCACCCACAGGATGCCTTCCTCGTCGTCGCCGACTTCGCGGCCGTCCTTGTCGCGCAGCGCGACCTCGTAGCCGGGGACGCGCAGGCCGGCGGCGCCGAGCTTCTTCTGCTCGGGCCGGTTGGAGAGATAGATGTGTAGCACCTCGGTCGAGCCGAGGCCTTCGACGATCTCGAGGCCGGTGAGCGTCTTCCAGCTGTTGAAGACCTCGGCCGAGAGCACTTCGGCCGCGGAGAGCGCCATGCGCAGCGACGAGAAATCGGTCTTGTCCGCGCCTTCGGCCTTGGTCAGCGAGGTGTAGAGCGTCGGCAGACCGAAGAAGACTGTGGGCCTGTACTGCGCGATGGCGGCGAAGATCGATGCAGGCTTGGGCTGGCCCGGCAACAGCAGCGTCGCGGCTCCGGCCGAGAACGGGAAGGTGATGGAATTGCCGAAGCCGTAGGCGAAGAAGATCTTCGGCACCGAGAAGCAGATGTCGTCCGGCGTCAGCTTCAATACGCTGCGCGCGAAGGCCGCATCCGTGTAGGCCATGTCGTGCTGGAGATGCACGATGCCCTTGGGCCGTCCGGTCGAGCCGGACGAATACATCCAGAACGCCATCTCGTCGCGATGCGTCGACGCTTCCGCCAGCCGGGCCGGAAACTGCTTCAGCCAGTCCGTCGCCGCGATCGCCTTCGGTGCGGCCTGGTCTTCGACCGCACCGTTGACGACGATCAGCGTGTGCAGCCTGGTGTCCTTGCAGGCCTCCGCATTGAAGCGCGCGCAGAATTCGGCGTCCGCCACCGCAACTTCGGCCCCGGAATCGGCGAGATAGAATTGCAGGAGGTCCGGCCGGGTCAGCGTGTTGATCAGCAGCGGCACGAAGCCGGCGCGCACGGCGCCGAAGAACGCGGCCGGATAGGCCGGCGTGTCGTCGAGAAACAGCAGCACGCGGTCGCCGCGCCTCAAGCCGAGCGAGACAAAGCCGTTGCCCCAGCGGCAAGCCTCGTCGCAGAGCTCGGCGTAGGTTCGTGTGCCCGCGGGGCCGATCAGCGCGCGCGTGGCGCCGCGGCCCTTGGCGAGATTGTCGAACAGGATGCGGCTGGCGTTGTAGATCTCGGGGACTGCAAAGTCGATCTCGCGCGCCCCCGCGCTGTCGGCGGGCACCTGGTCGGACATCGCGTGGCTCATGCCTCGCCTCCGCCGGTGTCTCCGCCATTTTTGGCGGCCTCGTAGCGGGTCATGAAGGCCGGCGACATCGCACGCAGCCGGGAATCGTCGATGCGGCCGGAGCGGGTGATGTAGCTGTAGGCAAAGTCCATCGGCGGAAGCTTCATGTGCTCGGCAAAGTGCTCGTACCAGAACGCGCTGGTGCGCGCGGCGTTGACCAGCTTCTGCACGATGGGTTTTCGCGCGGCCTGGTACCGATGCAGGGCGGTGGCGAGATGCGCATCCGATTCCAGCGCCTTGACCAGCGCGATGGCGTCCTCGATGGCGAGACGCGTGCCCGAGCCGATCGAGAAATGCGCCGAGTGCAGGGCGTCGCCGAGTAGCACCATGTTCTTGAACGACCAGTGCTCGTTCCAGATCCAGGGAAAGTTGCGCCACACCGATTTGTTGGAGACGAGGCAGTGGCCGCCGAGCGTGTCGGCGAACACCTCCTCGCAGACGCCCTTGGACTGCTCGACATCCTTGTAGGCGAAGCCATAGGCCTGCCATGTGGAATGGTCGCATTCGACCAGGAAGGTGCTCATGGTCGGCGAGTAGCGGTAGTGATGAGCGTTGAAGGCGCCGCGTTCGGTCTTCACGAAAGTCTGCGACAGCGTGTCGAACCGCTTCGAGGTGCCGTACCAGACGAATTTGTTGGAGGAGTAGGACAGCGAGGTGCCGAAATCGCCCTCATAGGCGCGGCGCACCAGTGAGTTCAGCCCGTCGGCGGCAACGATCAGGTCATGGCCATTGAGCTGGTCGACGGCGTGGATCTGCGTCTCGAAACGCGGCGTGACGCCGACATCGAGCGCGCGCTGCTGCAGGAAGCGCAGCAGCTCGAGCCGGCCGATCGAGGAGAAGCCGACCCCGTCGATGGCGACGCTGTCGCCGCCGAGGTTCAGCGTGATGTTCTCCCAACTCTCCATATGCGGCGCGATCGCGTCGACCGTGTCGGGGTCGTCGACGCGCAGGAATTCCAGCGCCTGGTCCGAGAATACGACGCCAAAGCCCCAGGTCGCGTCGGCCGGGTTCTGTTCGAACAGGTCGACCTGATCCTCGGGGTGACGCTTCTTCCAGAGATAGGCGAAATAGAGCCCACCGGGCCCCCCGCCAATCACGGCGATCCGCAACGTCTGCCTCCCTAATTGACAGTATACTTACTATCTAGGGGTAGACTAATGTGCTCCGGCGTCCCGCGCCAGCGGAATTATCGGCCAGCGCAGGCACGCCGCAGCTCGTGTCCGGACGCACGTTTTGCGAGCGTCCGAACCATCAGCTGCGAATCATAGCCAAACCGGGGCGGATTGGCCACCGGTGGGTCAGACGCAGCGTTTCACATAGACCCCGTTCATCAGCACCCTGGTGCAGCGGACCGCAGGCGCGGGCTTGCGGACGACCACGGCTGCGTTCGGCCCCGCGCAGCCGGCGCGAACGACGCCGCGGGCGCACACCACCGCGTTGGCGTCGGTGCTGTCGACAGTCATGGTTGCGGCGAAGGCGAAGAGCGCAGAAGCGCCGAGTAGCAATGAACGCATGTTGTCCTCCCGTCCTGTCGTGATCGAAACGATCTCTTGAAAAAGGATCTGCGAATCACGCGTCAGAACGTGACCCTTCAGTCACGCACCGCAATTCACACTCTGTGCGGCGGACGTCCTCAGGTCCGCTCCGTCTCACCGCGCGGCGAAGGGCGCGAGCACGTCCCGGCAGGCCGGCGAGAGCGATGCCGCGCGGTTGGA
>JAEYTQ010000628.1 GCA_023433965.1 Pseudomonadota bacterium
GGATAGGCGGCAAGCACCGCAACCGATGCTTCCGGCTCGGCATAGAAACGGCCGCGCCGATCCACCGAGCGCGCGGCGTGGAAGCCGAGCACCGCGCGCTTGGTGACGCAGATGCGCTCGCCCGGGACGATGCTCAGCACCAGCGTGCAGGCGGACAGGCAGGGACCGTCGATCACGACGCGCTGGCCGCTATCGCGAACCTTCTCGAACAGATCGAGGAATGGCCCGACCTCTCCGCCCGGCGACTGGATGATGCGGATCTCGGCGGCGGCAGGCGTGACGGCGAGCAGCGCGGATGCGAGGGTCAGGGCCGTGAGCAATGAGATGCGTCGCATGATGTCTCCACCAACTCGCTTCCGCCCTACAATTTTCATGCCTACCCGTTCCGTCGTTGCCCGCGCAGCGTGGGCAGGCCGATTCCGGCCGCATCGAAGCCGCCATCCACGGCCAAAATTTGGCCGGTGATGTAACTCGCGCTTCCAGAGCACAGGAAGTAGATCGCTTCCGCGAGCTCCTCTTCCAGGCCGTAGCGGTTGAGCGGAATGGCATCGTGATAATCGGCGCGGATCTCCTTGGTGTGCACCTGCTTCGCCATCGCAGTGTCGACCGGCCCCGGCGCGACCGCGTTGACACGGATGTTGAGCGAGGCGAGCTCGACCGCGAGCTGCTTGGTGAGATGCGCAAGGCCCGCCTTGCTGGTGCCGTAGGCCGACCGCAGCGTCGAGGCGCGCACCGCCGAGATCGAGGTGATGTTGACGATGGCGCCGCCATGGCCCTCGCGCATCAGGGGGACCGCGGCTTGGGTGCAGAGGAAGGGGCCGGTGAGATTGACCTCGAGCACGCGGCGCCAGTCGGCTTCCGACGTCTCCATCAGCGGCGCGAATACCGCGATGCCGGCATTGTTGACCAGCGCATCCAGCCGGCCGAACCGGTCCTCGACCGCCGCCATCGCGTCGCTCACGGCAGCACCGTCCGAGACGTCGCAGGTCAGAGCCAGCGTCGCCTCGCCTCGGCCGATTTCGGCGACGGCGCGGGCGTGCAGCTCGCCCTCGATGTCGAGCAGCGCCACCTGCCAACCCTCGGCGAGGAACTTATTCGCAGTCGCAAGCCCGATGCCGCGTGCGGCTCCGGTGACAAGGGCAACTTTTTGCGGGGCGTGCGGCATTTGCTGATCTGTCCTGTGTCCGGGAGGGGCGCGAGCGCCGGACCTTTTACTTCGCTTTCGTTCCCGCACGGAAGACCTCGATCCGTGGCGATCGAGCCCGATGCGGCCCGAATGCGGTCGCCGCGACGCCGCATGGCCTCGAATAATTTCTGCCCGCTGTCGGTTCCGCGGGAGGTCGTTCGTCTTGCAGGGGAATGCGGGCCGGCCCTCTCCGCTCGCAGGAATTACCGAATGACTGAGAACCGAGGACTCCCATGCGATTCATGATGCTGATGATCCCGCTCGGCTACGAGGCGGCGCCGCCGGACGTGCAACTCGATCCGGAGCGTGTCGCCGCGATGATGCGCTACAACGAGGCGCTGAAGGAGGCCGGCGTGCTGATCACGCTGGACGGCCTGCACCCGCCGTCGATGGGTGCGCGCGTTACGTTTGCGACCGGCGTGCCGGTCGTGACCGACGGGCCGTTCACCGAAGCCAAGGAAGTCCTGGGCGGCTACTGGATGATCGAGGTCGCCTCGCGCGAGGAGGCGATCGCGTGGGCCAGGAAGTGCCCGGCTACGCCCAACGAGATCATCGAGATCCGCCAGGTGCAGGAGATGGCCGACTTTCCGCCTGACGTGCAGCAGGCCGCAGCCGGATTCGACGGGCTGGAGAGGTAGGCGGCCGAGGAAAATTCGCGGCTGTCGTCAACTGACCAACGAAGGAGAGACCGATGAGCACCGAACACAAATTCCTGGCCGTCTATCTCGGCAGCACGAGTGGATCGAAAATGGCCGCCTGGCACGCGCTGCCCGAGGCCGAACGTAAGGCGAAGGAGCAGGAGGGCATGGCCGCCTGGCATGGCTGGGTCGAGAAGCACAAGGCTGTGATCGTCGAGATGGGCGGCCCGCTCGGCAAGACCCGCAGGATCGACGCCAAGGGTGTCAGCGAGGTCAGCAACGCGCTGACCGGTTTCACCGTGGTGCGGGCGGCCTCCCAGGAGGAAGCCGCCAAACTGTTCGAGAACCATCCCCATTTCGCGATCTTTCCGGGCGAGGCGATCGAAGTGATGCCGGTCCTGCCGATTCCGCAGATGTAGCTTCAGGTGGATCGTCATTCCTGGGCGGTCCGCAGGACCGAACCCGGAATCTCGGGATTCTCAGGTGCGCAAGTGCGCACCGGAGTTCGATGCTGGCGCATCGCCCCGGAATGACTGCGGAGAATACGGGTTAATCAAACTCGACCCCCGCTAGTGCCCTTCGCTTCCGGCTCATGTAAAGCTCGTTCACATGAGCTGGCGCAAGGAACAGCGCCGCGCCGAGCGCGGCTATCACCATGGCAACCTGAAGGAGGCCCTGCTGCAGGCCGCTCTCGGGCTGATCGCCGAGAAGGGCGCGGCTGGCTTCACCTTTGCCG
>JAEYTQ010000633.1 GCA_023433965.1 Pseudomonadota bacterium
TCACGGTGGCGCCGGCGCTGACGCTGACCGACAAGGAATACCAGATCATGCGCGACGCCTCGCTGGCGGTGCTGCGCGAGATCGGCGTCGAGACCGGCGGCTCCAACGTGCAGTTCGGCGTCAATCCCGAAGACGGCCGCATGGTCGTGATCGAGATGAACCCGCGCGTGTCGCGCTCTTCCGCCTTGGCGTCGAAGGCCACCGGCTTTCCGATCGCCAAGGTCGCCGCCAAGCTCGCGGTCGGCTATACCCTGGACGAGATCGCCAACGACATCACGGGCGGCGCCACGCCGGCTTCGTTCGAGCCGACCATCGACTACGTCGTCACCAAGGTGCCGCGCTTCGCCTTCGAGAAATTCCCCGGCGCCTCCACCACGCTGACGACCTCGATGAAGTCGGTCGGCGAAGTGATGGCGATCGGCCGCACGTTCCAGGAAAGCCTGCAGAAGGCGCTGCGCGGGCTGGAGACCGGCCTCACCGGACTCGACGAGATCGAGATCGAGGGGCTCGGCCGCGGCGACGACAAGAACGCGATCCGCGCCGCGCTCGGCACGCCGACGCCGAACCGCATCCTGCAGGTGGCGCAGGCGATGCGGCTCGGCTGGTCCAACGAGGACATCTTCAATTCCTGCAAGATCGATCCCTGGTTCCTCAGCGAGATGCGCGGCATCATCGACATGGAAGCCAAGGTCAGGCGCGACGGCCTGCCGCCGAATGCGTTCGGCATGCGCACCCTGAAGGCGATGGGCTTCTCCGATGCGCGCCTCGCCGTGCTGACCGAGACCACCGAGGCCGACGTGACGGCCAAACGCCGCGCGCTCGGCGTCCGCCCTGCCTTCAAGCGCATCGACACCTGCGCCGCGGAGTTCGCCTCGCCCACCGCCTACATGTATTCGACCTATGAGGCACCGTTCGCGGGCGCGCTGGCCGACGAAAGCGCGCCATCGGACCGCAAGAAGGTCGTGATCCTCGGCGGCGGTCCGAACCGGATCGGCCAGGGCATCGAGTTCGACTATTGCTGCTGCCACGCCTGCTTTGCGCTGGCCGACGCCGGCTACGAGACCATCATGGTCAACTGCAATCCGGAGACGGTCTCGACCGACTACGATACCGCCGACCGGCTCTATTTCGAGCCGCTCACCGCCGAGGACGTGCTGGAAATCATCGCGACCGAACGGCAGAACGGCACGCTGCACGGCGTGATCGTGCAGTTCGGCGGCCAGACCCCGCTGAAACTGGCGCGCGCGCTGGAAGCCGCCGACGTGCCGATCCTCGGCACCTCGCCCGACGCCATCGACCTCGCCGAGGACCGCGACCGCTTCAAGCGCGTGCTCGACAAGCTTCGCCTCAAGCAGCCGAAGAACGGCATCGCCTATTCGGTCGAGCAGGCCCGCCTCGTCTCCGCCGATCTCGGCCTGCCGCTGGTGGTGCGTCCGTCCTACGTGCTCGGCGGCCGCGCCATGCAGATCATCCGCGAGGAGAACCAGCTCAACGATTATCTGCTCGGCACGCTGCCGGAGCTGGTGCCGGCCGACGTCAAGGCGCGCTATCCGAACGACAAGACCGGGCAGATCAACACGGTGCTTGGCAAGAACCCGCTGCTGTTCGACCGTTATCTGTCCGATGCCACCGAGATCGACGTCGACTGCCTCTGCGACGGCAAGGACACCTTCATCGTCGGCATCATGGAGCACATCGAGGAAGCCGGCATCCATTCCGGCGACAGCGCCTGCTCGCTTCCGCCCCACTCGCTCGACACGAAAATGATCGAGGAGCTGGAGCGGCAGACCCGCGAGCTCGCGCTCGGCCTCGACGTCGTTGGCCTGATGAACGTGCAATACGCCATCAAGGACGGCGAGATCTACGTGCTCGAGGTCAATCCGCGCGCTTCGCGCACCGTGCCGTTCGTCGCCAAGGTGATCGGCACGCCGGTCGCCAAGATCGCCGCGCGTATCATGGCCGGCGAGAAGCTCGCCGATTTCGAGCTGAAGAAGGCGCAGCTCAAGCACGTCGGCGTCAAGGAATCGGTCTTCCCGTTCGCGCGCTTTCCCGGCGTCGACACCGTGCTCGGCCCCGAGATGCGCTCCACCGGCGAGGTCATGGGCATCGACCGTTCGTTCGCGATCGCGTTCGCCAAGAGCCAGCTCGGCGGCGGCACGCGGGTGCCGCGCAAGGGCACGGTGTTCGTCTCGGTGCGCGAAAGCGACAAGACCCGCATTGCGGACGCCGTGCGCGAACTGCATTCGCTCGGCTTCAAGGTGCTGGCGACGTCGGGCACCCAGCGCTTCCTGACCGATCAGGGCATCCCGACCGAAAAGGTGAACAAGGTGCTGGAAGGGCGGCCGCACATCGTCGACGCCATCACCAACGGGGACGTCCAGCTCGTCTTCAACACCACCGAAGGCCCGCAGGCGCTGGCCGACAGCCGTTCGCTGCGGCGCGCGGCCCTCTTGCATAAAGTGCCGTATTACACCACTCTTTCCGGGGCCGTGGCGGCCGCGCAGGGCATCCGCGCCTATCTGGGTGGGGACCTTGAGGTTCGTACCCTGCAGAGCTACTTTTCGGAAACCTGATCTCTAGCGGCGGCAAAGCTTCCGCTAAGTGATTGGCGATGAAGCCACAATGGCCGGAGGAACTGTCCGGCCAGGTGGTTGTTCTGTTCCGGCGCCAAGCCCATATCTGTCAAAGTTCCGGCCGCCCCCGGATCGGGCGCCGGAAGCACCAACGAATCAAGGTTGGTCGCCCCTCCGTGGTCCGGGGCGCACGATCGAAGGACGAGAGAGACGATGGAAAAGGTTCCGATGACCCAGGCCGGCTTTGTCGCGCTCGGGGAAGAATTGAAGCAGCGCCAGTCCGTGGATCGTCCGCGGATCATCGAGCATATCGCGGAGGCGCGCTCGCACGGAGACCTGTCGGAAAACGCGGAATATCATGCCGCCAAGGAAGAGCAGTCCCACAATGAGGGCCGCATCGCCGAGCTCGAGGACAAGCTCGCGCGGGCCGACATCATCGACATCTCCAAGCTTTCCGGCGACACCATCAAGTTCGGCGCCACCGTGACGCTCGTGGACGAGGACACCGAGAAGAAGACGGTGTGGCAGATCGTCGGCGAGGTCGAGGCGGACGCCAAGAAGGGCCGCATCTCGATCACCTCGCCGCTCGCCCGCGCGCTGATCGGCAAGAAGAAGGGATCGACCGTCGAGGTCAACGCTCCCGGCGGCGCCAAGGCGTATGAGATCACCAAGGTGGAGTGGCGGTGAGGATTAGCTGCTGCGCTGACGTTTGAAAAAGGCCGCGCAATGCGCGGCCTTTTTGTTGGGGCGCGATGCCTGACCGGCGAAGCGCTCCCACTCACCGCGCGACTTGCATGCGGGTCGCGCATCCTTCGAGGCTCCCATCGAGCGCCTTGCGCCCGATGCCTCGCACCTCAGGTTGACGGAATTGGCAGGCCGCTTGGCGCGGCTATCTCCGCCCCTTTACCTCCAACGGCACGGCCGCCTCGTATTTCGAATTGTGCAGCACGAGCGAGGTGCGCACGTTGCGCACGTGGGGCGCAGCGGTGAGATGCGTGACGAAATCCTGGAAGGTCGCCATATCAGGGGCGACGCATTTGAGGATGAAATCGACCTCGCCCGACAGCATCCAGCATTCGCGCACCAGGGGCTCGGCTCGGACGAAATCCTCGAAGGCGCGCAGATCCGCCTCGGCCTGGCTGGACAGGTGCACGGCGGCGAACACGGTGACGTCGAAACCAAGCTTGCGGGCATCCAGGAGGCCCCGATAGCCCTGGACGAAGCCTTCCTCCTCCAGCGCCCGGACGCGGCGCAGGCACGGCGGCGGCGAGATTCCGACGCGCTTGGCCAGTTCGACATTGGTGATTCGGCCGTCGGCTTGGATCTCGGTGAGAATCTTCAGGTCGATTTCGTCTAGGTTCCGCGACACGTGATTGGAACTCCTGGCCTTTGCGGCGGTATTGGGTGATTTGTCGAAATCCTCATAGCCCAGTCCGTGGTCGCAGCGCAATTTTATTGCGCGCGCAGCGCGATCGACTTTTGTTCCCTGTTGGAAAAATCCGCCGAGAGGGAATGCAATTCTTGCATAGCTCACCAGAAGGCTTAGATTAGCTCTTATATTTCAGCGCCTCCGCGAGGCCTCCCGGCACGTTCCGCGCCCGCGCTGCAAATCCCCCGTGAAAGGCGTCCATCGAAATGTCCGCTCCTGTTCATGCAAAGGTCGTCATCATCGGCTCCGGCCCCGCCGGCTACACGGCGGCGATCTACGCCGCCCGCGCGATGCTCGAGCCGATCCTGATCCAGGGCATCCAGCCGGGCGGCCAGCTGACCATCACCACCGACGTCGAGAACTATCCGGGCTTCGCCGACGTGATCCAGGGTCCCTGGTTGATGGAGCAGATGGAGAAGCAGGCCGTCCATGTCGGCACCAGGATCGTCACCGACCTGGTCACCAAGCTCGACGCGTCGCAGCGGCCCTTCCGCCTCACCTGCGACTCCGGCGACGTCTATCTCGCCGATGCCGTCATCCTCGCCACCGGCGCGCAGGCGCGCTGGCTCGGGCTGCCGTCCGAAGCCAAGTTTCAGGGCGGCGGCGTGTCGGCCTGCGCCACCTGCGACGGCTTCTTCTACCGCGGCAAGGACGTCATCGTGGTCGGCGGCGGCAATACCGCGGTCGAGGAAGCCCTGTACCTCACCAACCACGCAGCGCAGGTCACCATCGTGCATCGGCGTGATCACTTCCGCGCCGAGCGCATCCTGCAGGAGCGCCTGTTCAAGCACCCGAAGATCAAGGTGATCTGGGACTCCGCCGTAGACGAGATCTGCGGCACCGAGAGCCCGAACAAGGTCACCCATGTCCGGCTCAAGAACGTCAAGACCGGCGCGCTGACGGACGTCAAGGCCGACGGCGTCTTCATCGCGATCGGCCACGCGCCGGCGACCGAGCTCGTCAAAGACCAGGTCAAGCTCAAACCCTCGGGCTATGTCGAGGTCGCACCCAACTCGACCGCAACCTCGGTGCCCGGCCTGTTCGCCGCCGGCGACGTCGCCGACGAAACCTATCGCCAGGCCGTGACGGCCGCCGGCCTCGGCTGCATGGCCGCACTCGAAGCCGAACGTTTCTTGGCCCTTCGCGCCAGCGAGCGCGCGGCAGCGGAATAGAATCATGCCTCGAACACGCGACGGATTTACGGATATGGACTGGGACAAGCTGAAGGTGTTTCACGCAGCGGCGGAAGCGGGCAGCTTCACGCATGCGGGCGAGCAGCTCGGCCTGTCGCAATCGGCGG
>JAEYTQ010000635.1 GCA_023433965.1 Pseudomonadota bacterium
CGACGGTCAACGCGGAATTGTCGTCACGCAGGTTGGAGCCGAGCAGCAGCGGCTGGAGATCGTCGAGCACGAGCTCGAGCCGTGCCAAGTAGCGCGTATCGTGATGGAACAGGCCGTCCGGCCCGCCGGCGGACGCACCGATGTCACCATGACTGTCGAGCACGATGAACGTGTCGTCGTGCTTGAGCGAGCGCCGCGGCCGCGCCGACGGCCCGGTCATCGGGATGTAGAAAGGCTGTTCCGCGACCTGCTCCGAAGTTCGCGTCACGGAGACGAATTGGGTTACGGCTTCGGCCGACATGAGCTGCTCCCCTGCGCTTGATTCGAAACGCGACCGACTCGAGAACGCGACTGTTGATTTACGCGGCGGCTTGCGCGAGCCGGCTCATTTCCTGCGTGACCAGCTCACGATACGGCCCGTGGGCCTGCATCAGACGCTCGGGCGAGCCGTCCTCGATGATCTTGCCATGCCTCAACACCACCACGCGGTCGAAATTGCGAAGGGTCGCCAGACGATGGGCGATCGCGATCACGGTGCGCCCGCGCATCAGCCGCGACAGCGCCTCGCGGATCGCCTCCTCGGATTCGCTGTCGAGCGCGGCCGTCGCCTCGTCCAGCAGCAGGATCGGCGCGTCCTTGAGGAAGGCGCGCGCGATGGCGATGCGCTGGCGCTGGCCGCCGGACATCTTGACGCCGCGGTCGCCGACCATGGTGTCGAGGCCCTCAGGCAGGCTTTCGACGAAGTCGCAGCGCGCCGCGATCGCCGCGCGCAACACCTCGTCGTCGGTGGCGTTCGGCCGGCCGTAGCGGATGTTCTCGCGGATGGAGCGATGGAACAGGGAGATGTCCTGCGGCACGACCGAAATCGCCTCGCGCAGGCTCAGCTGCGTCACCTTGGAGATGTCCTGGCCGTCGATGGTGATGCCGCCCTCGTCGACGTCGTAGAAGCGCTGGAGCAACGTGAACAGCGTCGACTTGCCGCCGCCGGACTGGCCGACCAGGCCGACGCGCTGCCCGGGCTGCAGCCGCAGGCTGAAGCGCTCGAAGATCTTGTCGCCGCCGGGATAGCCGAAGGTGACGTTGTTGAACGCGATGGCCGCACCGCTCTTGACGAGCGGCTCGGCCTCGGGGTGGTCGCGCAGCTCGTGCGGCACCAGCAGCGTGGCAATCGCCTCGGTCAGGCGCGCGACGTGCTGGGTGACGTCGACCAGCGCCACCGCGAGATCGCGCGTCGCGCTCAGGATGGAGATGCCGAGCGTACAGACCAGCACGACGTCGCCGGTGGTCGCCTGCCCCTTCTGCCAGAGCGTGATGGCCCAGGCCATCAGCGCGATCGTCAAGACCACGGTCACCACGGCATGCAGCAACCGCAGCTTTTCCAGATAGCGCAGGCTGCGGCTTCGCGCGGTCAGCTCACGATTGACCGTCGCGTCGAACCGCTCGTGCTCGTGGCCGATGCCGCAGAAGGCGCGCACCAGCGGCATGTTGCTGATCACATCGATCATCTCGCCGTCGACCGCGGCGGCCTTGTCGGCGAAATCGTCGTGCAACGGCTTGCCGGCAGCGGCAAGGTGAAACATCGCGACCACCATCCCGCCGGCGATCACGGTGAGGCCGAGCGCCATGTAGGGACTGACGGTTCCGATCAATGCGATCGCCGCAATTGTGGCGATGCAGGGCGGCAACACGTTCCAGACGAACATGTTCTCGACCGTGAACACCGCGTTCGAGGTTGCCGTGATCCGGCTCGTCAGCATCCCCGGCATCCGGTCCGAGAAATAGCTCGGCGCGTGTCCCGTGAGATGACGAAATATGTCACGCCGTAAATCGCCCGTGACCCGGACAAAGGTGAAGCTCGCGGTCCAGCTCGCGATCCGCCACAGGAAGTTGTCGGCAGCGATCAGAGACATGAGCAGAATGAATGCCAGCCATACGCCGCCGCCATGCGAAGGTCCCGCCGACAAGGCATCAACCAGGGATTTGACTCCATATTGGGTGCCTACGGAGCAGGCAACGGCTCCCACGACTGCGGTGAGGATCACCAGATGCGACGCCATTCGCATCCGAAGATAGCGCAAGACAAAGGCAAATGGCCTGCGCGCGTATCCAGAAAGATGATCCATATGGCTGTCGCCCCGTTTCTGCTGCTTTTCGTTTCGTTTACTGGTCGTGTGAACATCGACCAGTTCGGCTCGGTTCCCCGGCAACGCCATCACGACATGAGGATGCGGACGATCTGCGAAGATGTAGTGGCAGCATCGCGACGCTCCCCGGATGTGGCGAAGAAGTAACGTTTGCAGCAAGGAACTTCGCAGATGCGGGAACGTTCCCTTGGCTGGCATTGCCGGTGCCGTACGGCGGGGGTTTCAACATTCATGATCGCAGAGGAGATGGTGAGATGCGCATCGCGCAGGTAGCTCCGTTGACGGAGGCTGTTCCACCTAAGCTGTATGGCGGCACCGAGCGGGTGGTGCATTGGTTGACGGAAGAGCTGGTAGCCCTGGGACACGACGTGACGTTGTTTGCCAGCGGCGATTCCCAGACATCGGCGAAGCTGGATGCGTTGTGGCCAAGGGCCCTTCGTCTCGACGGTTCGGTGCGCGATCCCAACGCGCTGCACATGGTGCTGCTGGAGCGGGTGCGGCAGAAATGTGACGACGAGGAGTTCGATTTCCTCCACTTCCATCTCGACTATTATCCGTGGTCGCTGTTCTACCGGCAGCCGACGCCGTTCGTGACCACGCTGCACGGCCGGCTCGACCTGCCGGAGCATCAGCCGGTCTTCAATACTTTCTCCAAGATGCCCGTCATCTCGATCTCAAATGCACAGCGTCGGCCGGTGCCGCAGGCGAACTGGGTGACGACGATCCATCACGGCCTTCCGGAGAAGCTGCTGACGCCGAAGCCCGCAAAGCAGGAATATCTCGCCGTGCTCGGCCGCATCGCGCCGGAAAAGGGCGTCGACCGCGCCATCAAGATCGCGACCCATTGCGGCATTCCGCTGAAGATCGCGGCCAAGGTCGATCGCGCGGACCAGGATTATTACGACGAGCTGATCAGGCCGATGATTGAGCACAATCCGCTGGTCGAGTTCATCGGCGAGATCGGCGATCACGAAAAGTCGGACTTCCTGAGCGGCGCGCTCGGACTTCTGCTGCCGATCGACTGGCCGGAGCCGTTCGGCCTCGTCATGATCGAGGCGATGGCGTGCGGAACGCCCGTCGTCGCGTTCAATCGCGGCTCGGTGCCCGAAATAATCGACGAAGGACTGACCGGCTTCGTC
Source organism: Pseudomonadota bacterium (assembly GCA_023433965.1). Lineage (GTDB taxonomy): Bacteria > Pseudomonadota > Alphaproteobacteria > Rhizobiales > Xanthobacteraceae > Bradyrhizobium. Next base: position 3,284 of record JAEYTQ010000635.1, read on the forward strand.
GTCGAGGACGTGATCAGCGCGGCGGGCGTGGTCAACCGCCTTCCGCAACTCGACCGCGCCGCGATCCGCAAGCAATTCGAGACGCGCTTCACGGCCCGGCGCATGGCGCTCGACTACCTCGCCGCCTACCGCAGCCTGACCGAAGCCCAGGCGCCGCGCATCAAGCTGGTGAGCAGCGCGGAGTAGTTCACGCCGCCGCACCGCGGCTGCCAATCAAAGCGCCCTCTCCGCTTGTGGGGAGAGGGCTCAAGAACGAGGCTGCATACTTGCCGGGGTGAGGGGTTGCCTCCGCATTGAAACTTTCTCAGTGGAGAAAGACCCCTCATCCGGCGCCATAACCGATGCAAAGCATCGGCATTCCAAGTGAACGGCGGCCGAAGGCCGCCTATGCATCCTTCTTGCACAAGGGGAGAAGGAAGGAGCCAACAGCGTCCTCACCTACCTCACCACGGCCCGCTTCGGCTCCACGATCTCGAACATCCGTGGAAATTCGTCCATCAGGCCCATCAGCTCCGCGAGTTTCATCGGGTTGCCGGACAGCTCGATCTTGCCGGCCGCGGCCGCCTCCGGAAAGCTCGTCAGCTTCGCGATCACCTCGTCGAGCGTCGACCGCGCCAACGTGAAGCCGGCATCGGCGCCCTCCGCCTGCACGCCTGCGGTGGAGGTGAGCGCGCAATTCTCCAGATTGAGCACGAACGTCTCGCCGGTGTCGGTAAAACGCCAGTTCAACACGATGTGCTTGCCCTCGGCCTTGGGTCCGTTGAGGCGAATGCCGAGCACGTCCCAAAGCTGCTCCGTGCGCAGCGCCGCGAGCGTCTCGCGCGGCATCGGCGGGCGGGCCGGCACTTTCGGCATGCCCTGGCGCAATTCCTGCGCGCCGAACAGATAGGCGTTGCGCCAGGCCGCGCTCTCGGCGGCATAGCCGAGCTGCTCCAGCGTATCGGCGAGCAGATTGCGCGCCGCAAAATTGTCCGGATCGGCGAACACGAGATGACCCAGCACCTGGGCCACGAAACGAAACTCGCCCTTGTCGAAGTCCGATTGCGCACGCGCCAGGATCGCTGCTGCGCCGCCCATATACTC
>JAEYTQ010000731.1 GCA_023433965.1 Pseudomonadota bacterium
GATCGAGGACTATGCGCTGATCGGCGATTGTGAGACCGCGTCGCTGGTCGGGCGCGACGGCTCGATCGACTGGCTGTGCTGGCCGGCCTTCGACTCCGATGCCTGCTTTGCCGCCATCCTCGGCACGCACAGGAACGGCCGCTGGCTGATCGCGCCGAGCGAGGGCGCAACCTCGATCTCGCGGCGCTATCTCGGCAACACCCTCATCCTGGAAACGCGCTTCGAGACGGAGAGCGGCACCGTCGCGCTGATCGACTTCATGCCGCTGCGCGGCCAGGCGTCGGACATCGTGCGGCTGGTGCGCGGCCTCGAGGGTACTGTGAAGATGCGGATGGAGTTCGTCATCCGCTTCGGCTTCGGCGCCGACATTCCCTGGGTGCGACGGATCGACCATTCCTTGATGGCCGTCGCCGGCCAGGACATGACGGTGCTGCGCACGCCGGTCGAGACCCGCGGCGAGGATCTGACCACGGTCTCGGACTTCGAGGTGAAGGAAGGTGAGACCGTGCCTTTCGTGCTGGCTTACGGGCCCTCGCATCTCGATCCGCCCGCGCCGATCGATCCCGAGGAGGCGCTTCAGGAGACCGAGAAATTCTGGGAGGACTGGTGCAGCCATTGCACGCGCGACGGCGACTATCAGGAGCTCGTCCTGCGTTCCCTTATCACGCTGAAGGCCCTGACCTTCGCGCCGACCGGCGGCATCGTCGCGGCACCGACCACCTCCCTGCCGGAAAAGCTCGGCGGCGGCAGGAATTGGGACTATCGCTTCTGCTGGCTGCGCGACGCCACCTTCACGCTGCTGGCGCTGATGAACTCGGGCTACACCGAGGAGGCTTCCGCCTGGCACGATTGGCTGCTGCGCGCGGCCGCCGGTGCGCCGGCGAACATGCAGATCATGTACGGCATCTGGGGCCAGCGGCGGCTGCTGGAATGGGAAGCGGGCTGGCTCGACGGCTACGAGGGCGCCAGGCCGGTGCGGGTCGGCAATGCCGCCCATGCGCAGCTCCAGCTCGACGTCTATGGCGAATTGATCGACGCCTTCCACCAGTCGCGCATGGCGAAGCTCGAGCTCGACGAGGAGACCTGGGCGCTGGAATGCGCCGTGCTCAAGCATCTGGCCGAGGTCTGGGACCGGCCCGATCACGGCATCTGGGAGCGGCGCGGCGAGCCCCGGCACTACGTCTTTTCCAAGGTGATGACCTGGGTCGCGTTCGACCGCGGCATCAAGAGCGCCGAGACCTTCGGCTTCAAGGCGCCGCTCGTGCACTGGCGCGTCTTGCGCGATGCGATTCATCGCGATGTCTGCAACAGGGGATTTGACGCGGAGGCAAATGCCTTCGTCGAGTCCTACGGCTCGAAGCTGCTGGATGCCAGCGTGCTGCTGCTGCCGTCCGTCGGCTTCCTGCCGCCGGACGACCCGCGCATCCGCGGCACCATCGCAGCCATCGAAGCACGTCTGATGCAGGACGGCTTCGTGCTGCGGCACGACCCCCGCGAATTGCCTCCGGATCAGCCGCCGCTCGAAGGCGCGTTCCTGGCCTGCACGCTGTGGCTCGCCGACGCCCATGTGCTGGCCGGTGATCTCGACAAGGCGCAAGTTCTGCTCGACCGCGTGGTCGGCATCGCCAACGATGTCGGGTTGCTGGCCGAAGAATACGATTCCGTGGCCCGCCGACAAACCGGCAACTTCCCGCAGGCGCTGACCCACATCGCGCTGATCAACACCGCACAGAACCTGTCGACGGCAAGGCAAAAGAGCGAGAAGCCCGCGATGCAGCGGTCGAAGTAAGGCGAGCGCTCCGGGGAAGGTGCGCTCGCTCGCCCGCTTGCGGGAGAGGGTGTCTCCACAATGGGACAGTCCCCAAGAGGAGAAAGCCCTCACCCCTACGCGGCGACCTCTCCCGCGAGCAAGCGGGAGAGGTGACAACACCGGCCGCCCCTCTAGCCAACCCCATTTCGCTTCAAGATCATCTCCATCGCCTCGGCAAAACCGTCCTGCTCATTGGTCGCAGTGACATGTGTCGCCTCGTCCTTGACGTTGTCGGCGGCGTTGCCCATGGCGATCGAGGTGCCGCTGACGCGGAACATCGCGAGGTCGTTCTGCATGTCGCCGATGGTGGCGACCGCGTCGGTGGCAATGCCGAGGCGCCGGGCCATCGCCTGCACGAACGTTCCCTTGTTGAAGCCCGGCGGGGTGATGTCGAGATAATAGGTCTGCGAACGCACCGCGGTCGCTTCGCTGCCGAGGGCTTCCTGCATCACCTTCTCGCAGGCCTCGAGGCGGGCGGCGTCGGCACTGGCCCCGACGATCTTGCAGGCGCCGGCAAGGTACGGCGAGAAGTCGGTCACGACGGTCGGATCGGAGCGGATCGTGTGCCGTTCGTGCGCGACGTAGCTTCCGTCGGGATTGTCGATCAGCCATTTGTCGGCGGTGAACAGCCAGACGTCGGCACCGAACTCGCGGAGGATCTGCAAGGAGCGCTCGGCGGCGCTGGCCGGGATCAGATGCTGCTCGACCGGTCTCATCTCGGGATCGACGATCGAGGAGCCGTTGAAGGGGCCGACGGGCAGCCACAGCGCCAGCGGCTCGATCAGGAAGCGCATGCCGATCGCGGGGCGGCTGGAGGTGATGGTGAAGCCGATGCCGGCCTGGTGCAGCCGCTGCACCGCGCTGCGTGCACGCGCCGTCAGTGTCTTGTCCTTGGTCAGCAGCGTGCCGTCGACGTCGGAGACCACGAGTGAGATGGGAGTCATGGCAGACCCTTGGATGTTGCGTCGACCCGTCCCAGCTGCCGCACGATGCCGTCGACGATCGCCTCGACCGTCTCGTCGATCGAGACGGTGATGACGTGCTCGCTCGCCTCGGGCGGCTCCAGCGTCTCGAACTGGCTGGCCAGCAGTCCAGGCGGCATGAAATGCCCCTTGCGCTGCGCCAGCCGCTCGGCGATCAGCTCCTTGGTGCCCTTCAGGAACACGAAGCGGACGTCGTCGCGTCCGCGCAGCAGCACGTCGCGATAGGCGTGCTTCAGCGCCGAGCAGGCGATGATGACGTGCTCGCGGCGTTCACAGACCCGCGCGATCTCGTCGGCGATGGCATTGAGCCAGGGCCAGCGGTCCTCATCCGTGAGCGGATGGCCCGCCCGCATCTTCTCGACATTGCGGGGGGGATGAAAGCTGTCGCCGTCCTCGAAGCGCCAGCCGAGCCGCTGGCCCAGCGCTTCTGCGATCGTGCTCTTGCCCGAACCCGACACCCCCATCACGATCAGCGCACAAGGTGCTTCAGCGCGGGTCACGAATGTCCTCCGGAAGCGCGGCCTCGTCGACCAGCCAGACGGTCTCGCCGTTCGAGCGCGCGCGCAAGGCCGGCAGGTTCTCGCCATTGCAGAGGCGCGTCAAGATCGGCCGCTTGTCGTGCCCTGCAATCTCGAACAGCATCTCGCGGCAGGAGGCCAGAACGGGCAGGGTGAGCGAGACTCGCGGCACGAACGGCGCGACATTCGCCTTGGGCACGCCGACGACCCAGCGCTCGGTCTCCTCGATCTCGGGATAACCAGGAAACAGCGAGGCCGTGTGGCCGTCCGGCCCCGCGCCCATCAGGACGAGATCGAACAGCGGGTGGGACGGATCGAGGTGGTCCGCGCCATAAAAGGCCTGCAGCTCGCGCGCATAGGCTTCGGCGCTGCGATCCGGACTTTCCCTGGCGGTCGGAATCGGATGGATATGCCCCGGCTGCGCATTGCGATCGAGAAACGCCGCGCGTGCGACCGCCATGTTGTTGAGGGGATCGGCTTCGGGCACGAAGCGTTCGTCGCCGATGAACCAGTGAACGCGCTCCCAGGGGATGCTGCCGCGCCAGGCTTCGCTGCCGAGCAGTTCATAGAGCTTCTTCGGGCTGGAGCCGCCGGTGAGGCAGATTGCGATCCGTCCGGGATTGGCCGCGATCCGCGCCGTCATCCGTTCGGCTGCGGTGCGGGCAAGGGCTTCGCCATCCGCTTCGACGATCAGCTTCGGCTGGCCGGCCGCGATCACGAGTATTTCCGCCAGCTTCGGCCGTCGCGCCGAAGCAACTCGTCGGCGCATTTCGGGCCGTCGCTGCCGGCTTCATAGGTCTCGATGCCATTCGTGCCTGCGCTTGTCCAGGCATCCAGGAATGGCTGCACCGCCTGCCAGCCCGCCTCGACGCCGTCGGCGCGCTGGAACAGGATGTTGTCGCCGATCATGCAGTCGTAGATCAGTGTCTCGTAGCCGGTCGAGGGATCGGCGCGGAAATGGTCGCCGTAGCGGAACTTCATCTCGACGCCGTCGATGGTGACGCTTGGCCCCGGGACCTTGGCGTTGAACTGGAGCTCGATGGTCTCGGTCGGCGCGATGCCGATGGTGAGGAAGTTTTGCGACAGGCGGTCGACCGCCGTCCCAGAGAACATCGACAGCGGCGCCTGCTTGAACTTGATCGCGACCTCCGTACGCTTGTGCTTGAGAGCCTTGCCGGTGCGCAAGTAGAACGGCACGCCGGCCCAGCGCCAATTGTCGATCATGAGCTTCAGCGCGACATAGGTCTCGGTGGTGCTATCAGGCTCGACGTCGTCGGTCCTGCGATAGTCCGGGATCTCCTCGTCGCCGATGCGGCCGGCGAGATATTGCGCGCGCACCGAATTCCTCAGCGCCTCTTCCCGGCTGGGCTGCTGGATCGATGTCAGCACGTCCGCCTTCTCGGAACGGACGGAATGCGCATCGAAGCGTGCGGGCGGCTCCATCGCCACCAGCGACATCAGCTGAAACAGATGGTTCGGCACCATGTCGCGCAGCGCGCCCGTGGCATCGTAGAAGCCGGCGCGATGGCCGACGCCGAGCCGCTGCTCCACCGTGATCTGGATGTGGTCGATGTGGTTGCGATTCCAGATCGGCTCGAACATGCCATTGGCGAAGCGCAGCACCAGGATGTTCTGCACCGTCTCCTTGCCGAGGTAGTGATCGATCCGATAGATGTGGTGCTCCTCCATGATCTTCAGGAGTTCGGCGTTGAGCGCGCGCGCCGAGGCGAGATCGGTGCCGAACGGCTTCTCGATCACAAGCCGGCGCCAGGCGCCGTTCTCCTTCATCAGCCCGGTGCGGCCGAGCTCCCGCGCGGTCGGAGCGAACGCGGCCGGCGGAGTCGCCAGGTAGAACAGCCGGTTGCCACCGGTGCCTTCGGAGCATTCCAGCGTATCGAGATGTTGGCTCAAGCGGTCGAACGAGGCCGGATCCTTCGGATCGGCCTCGACGAAGGTCACGCATTGCAGCAGCTGTCTGGCGACGTCGTCGTCGACCGGCCGCGTCGCGAACTCGCGAAGGCCCTTCATCAAGCTCTGGCGCAGCTCGTCATCCGACTGGCTCTTGCGGGCGACGCCGACGACGCAGAATTTCTCCGGCAGCAGGTTCTCGGCCGCCAGATTATACAACGACGGCATCACCAACCGGTGGGTGAGGTCGCCGGTCACCCCGAAGATGACGAAGGCGCAATTGTCAGGCTTGCGCTTGGGCTGCGGGTCTTTTGTCACGAATTGTCGGCCTTCGTTTTATTATTCGCTACTTTGGCTGCCTATTCGGCTTCGCGGCGCCCGGCGGCTTCGGCTCCTTGTGGCCGCCGAACCCTGCACGCATCGCGGAGAGAATTTTTTCGGCGAAGGTGTGTTCCCGACGGGAACGGAAACGTGTGTAGAGCGCTGCGGTCAGGACCTCGGCCGGCACGGCCTCGTCGATCGCCGCATTCACGGTCCAGCGGCCTTCGCCGGAATCCTCCACGAAGCCGGAATATTCCGCCAGCTGCGGACTGTCGGCCAGCGCGGTGGAGGTGAGGTCGAGCAGCCAGGACGGGATCACCGAGCCGCGGCGCCACACTTCGGCGATGTCGGCGAGATCGAAATCGTAGCGGTGATCCGCCGGCAAGGCGTCGATGTTCGCATTCTTGAGGATGTCGAAGCCTTCGGCGTAGGCCTGCATCAGGCCGTATTCGATGCCGTTGTGGATCATCTTGACGAAGTGACCGGCGCCGACCGGGCCGGCATGGATGTAGCCCTGCTCGATTCGGGGATCGCGGCCCTCGCGCCCCGGCGTGCGCGGAATGTCGCCGGTACCAGGGGCCAGCGCGGCGAAGATCGGGTCGAGCCGGTCGACCACGGCCTTCTCGCCACCGATCATCATGCAATAGCCGCGCTCGAGGCCCCACACGCCGCCGGACGTGCCGACGTCGACATAGTGGATGCCGCGCGCCTTCAGCGCCTTGCCCCGCCGGACGTCGTCCTGCCAGAAGGTGTTGCCGCCGTCGATGATGACGTCGCCGTCCTGCATCACGT
>JAEYTQ010000008.1 GCA_023433965.1 Pseudomonadota bacterium
GCCTCGTACAGATCGGCATCCTGTCCGTTATAGGTGGGCGTGAAGCAGCGCTTGACGGCGCCCTGGAACGCACCGCGCCAGGTCGCGACGTTGTTGGCGGCGGACCCCGTCGCCGCTCCCAGCGACGCGGACGCATTCAACGCCGAGCCGGCGAGCTCGTGCCGGGTCGCGGCGCGCTTGTCGAGGTCGCGCTGGATTTGCGCGGGATCGAAGGTGCGCTCCTTCGGCTTGGGCTGCTGCTGCTGCACCGCCGCGACCTTCTGCTCCACGGGCTTCGGCGGCGGCTTCTTGGTCTCCAGCTTCTTCTGCAGCTCGGCGATCGGATCTTCCTTGGCCGGATCAGGCTTCTTGTCCTGCGGCTTAGGCTCTTCCTTCGGTTTCGCCTCGGCGACGGGCTTGGGCGGCTCGGGCTTCTTCTCCACCGGCTTCTCGACCGGCTTCGGCGGCGGCTCCGGCTGGGAATTGGTCTTGATCAGCTCTTTCTTCTCGGTGACCTTGCCGACGGCGTCTTCCTCCGGCTTCGCTTCCGCGATCTTCTCGACCTTGGGCTTCGGCTCCTCCTTCTTGCCGGTCTTCTGCCCCGCCATCATCTGCGCGAGCTGATCGGTGGAGATGATGTCGACCGGGAGCGATTCTTCCTGAACGATGTAGGCCTTGCTGCTAAAGGCGACGAGCCCCCATCCCAGCACGAGGACATGGAGGGCAATCGACGCAACGAGTGTCTTGTCGACGTTCACCTTCACCGGCCTAGGACCCCTGATCCGCTTCCGTCACGAGGGCGAGCTTCTTGAACCCGGCCCCCGAGAGCTGGCCCATCACCTTCGCCACCGTGCCGTAATCCGCCTTCTTGTCGGCGCGCAGATAGATGCGCTCCTCCAGCCCGCCCCGCGCGTCCGTGATGGCCTTCAGCTTGGGGATCAGCTCGTTCATCGCGATCTCGGTGTCGTTGATGAACACCTTGCCCTTGATGTCGACAGACATCTGGATCGGCTTCTGGTCGCTGTTTTCGATGCTCTTGGCCTGGGTTTGCGGCAGGTCGAGCGGCACGCCGACCGTCAGCATCGGTGCCGACACCATGAAGATGATGAGCAGCACCAGCATGACGTCGACCATCGGCGTGACGTTGATCTCGGCCACGACCGGCTTGCGCCGGCCACGGCGCCCGCCACCGCCGGACGAACTCGCAACGTTCATGGCCATGATCGCGTGCCCAAATTGCCCTTCACACTATACACGCCGTCCGTCAGCCCCGCTCGTCGATCTGACGGGACAGGATGGCGGAAAATTCATCGGCGAAGCCTTCGAGCCGCTGGGCCTGCCGGTTCACCTCGGAGGTGAACTTATTGTAGAAAATAGTGGCAGGAATGGCGGCGATAAGGCCGACGGCGGTCGCAAACAGCGCCTCCGCGATACCGGGGGCGACCACCGCCAGAGAGGTATTTTTCGACGCCGCGATCGACTGGAAGCTCGACATGATGCCCCAGACGGTGCCGAACAGGCCGACGAAGGGGCCGGCGGAGCCCACGGTCGCGAGCACCAGCAGGCGTCGCTCCAGCCGCTCGACCTCACGCGCGATCGAGACGTTCATCACCTTGTCGATGCGCATCTGAAGCCCGGCGACCGAGCGGGCATGGCTCTCGAAGGAACGCTTCCACTCGCGCATCGCCGCCACGAAGCAGGCCGCCATGGAATGCGTCGGCTTGGCCGAGAGCGTGCGATAGAGCTCCTCGATCGACTCGCCGGACCAGAACGCCTGCTCGAACCGGTCCATGGAGCGGCGGGTGCGCGCGTAAAGAAAGATCTTGTCGATGGCAATGGCCCAGACCCAGACCGAGCAGGCCAGAAGCCCCAGCATCACCGCTTTCACGATCCAGTGAGCCTGCCAGAACAGCGCAATCAGCGACACGTCGGCGGAGGCAGCAACCGGAAGGGCTGACTGAGCCAATTCGGCCGGATTCATAAGCAGTATCCTCTCAAGGCGATCGTTACCTAATGTCCTGCGGCCATCAAACGGGGCCGCTGTTCCCCAACAGCCGCGCTGGAACCGGCGCGGCCGGCAAGCCCGCTCAAAGCCTTGTCATTCTGGGGTGCAGGCTGGTCCAAAGGCTTGTCCAAAGCCGGCCGCCTGCATTCCCCGCCAAGATGTCAAAACTAAGGGCCTCGACACAGCTCCGGGCGCGACTGTCCGCAATTACCAGAGCCCGGCGTTGGTTAATGCGGGGTTACCGGCCGCGAATTTGGCTGCGGGAAAGGTAGGCAGCGCAGCGAGATGGCTGGGGGGCAGCCTGCTCGTGTCCCGTGCGCGGGCTCGGCGTCGCATCTTCGAAGGGAGGCCGCGCTGCGTCCGGGACATCGGAATTGCGTACGCTGTGCGAGCGTAGGAACCTGCTCTCCCGCCAAAAATTGTCCGGAAAATCACCTTCAGCGAGGCCTTGCCATGTCCATCAACCCCAAGACGACCGCCGCGGTCGGCGATCACCCGCTCCATCCCATGCTCATCCCGTTCCCGGTCGCGTGCCTGGTCGGCGCGCCGATCGCCGATCTCGCCTTCATTGGAACCGGCGACACCTTTTGGGCGCGCGCCGCGATGTGGCTGATCGGCGCCGGTATCGTCATGGCGCTGGTC
>JAEYTQ010000019.1 GCA_023433965.1 Pseudomonadota bacterium
GGGTGGGCGAAGCACAAAGGAGATTTGCCATGAGCAACGCACCTCTGATGCCCAAGGCGACCGCCGTCTGGCTGCTCGACAACACCGCGCTGACCTTCGACCAGGTCGCCGATTTCACCAAGATGCACCCCCTCGAGGTGCGCGCGATCGCCGACGGTGACGCGGCCCAGGGCATCAAGGGCATGGATCCCCTCTCCAACGGCCAGCTCACTCGCGAGGAGATCGAGAAGGGCGAGAAGAACCCGGATTACCGGCTCCGCCTGCAGGAGAGCAAGGTGGTGCTGCCGCCCCAGCCCAAGCGCAAGGGGCCGCGCTACACCCCGGTTTCGCGCCGTCACGAGCGCCCGAGCGCCATTCTCTGGCTGCTGCGCAGCCACCCGGAGCTGAAGGACGCGCAGATCATGCGGCTCGTCGGCACCACCAAGAGCACCATCGCCAGCGTGCGCGATCGTACCCACTGGAACACGTCCCAGCTCACCCCGATCGATCCCGTCACGCTCGGCCTCTGTTCGCAGATCGAGCTCGATTTCGAGGTGCAGCGCGCCGCCAAGGAAAAGCCGATCGATGCGGCCTATGGCGGCGCCACCCTGCTGCCGGCGTCCGAGACCACCCGCAAGGACGAGTACGAGCCCGCCGAGAAGTCCGGCGACGACCTCAACGTCGATGCCGTGTTCGCCAAGCTGAAGACGCTCGGCGGCGGCAAGAAGCACGAGGACGAGGAGGAGTGATCCTCCTTCGAGGGTCGACCGCACGAAAAAAACGCGGCAGGGGAAACCTGCCGCGTTTTTCGTGTGTGAGATCGCGAGCGTCCAGACGGACGCCGCAAGCGCCTCAGAACTTGTAGGTCACGCCCGCGCCGACCAGCCACGGATCGATGTGCGCGGTGCCGGTGACCGGGATCGCGCCGTTGACCGTGGCCGAGTAGTTCGGCTGGAGCCACAGCTTCTTCACGTCCACGTTGAGGCCCCAATGCTTGTTGAGCATGTAGTCGAAGCCGAATTGCACGGCGCCGCCCCAGGCGTTGCTGACATGCAGGTTGGTAACGGCAAGGCCGCCGAACGGGACGTTGGACGCCGAATTGTTGAAGAACACGGTGTAGTTCACGCCGGCGCCGATATAGGGCTTGAAGGCGCCGAAATTGGTGAAGTGGTATTGCAGGGTGAGCGGCGGCGGCAGCAGCGTGGTCTTGCCGATGTCGAGGCCCTGTAGCGTGCCAGATCCGGTGAGGTGATGCCGTGTCACGCCGAGGATCAACTCGGCCGCGATGTTCGGCGTGAAGAAATAGGAGATGTCGAGCTCGGGGACAACCTGGTCGCTGATGTGAAGGCCCGAGTTCGGCGAGGACAGCGCGGGCACACCCGCGACATTGACCGTGCTACCACCGCCGTCCGGCAAAACGCCGAGCACGCGCAAACGGATCATCCAGGGATTCCACGCCTCCACCGCCGGCGGTGCCTTGGTATAGACCGGCAGATCCGCAGCTTGCGCCGATGCAAGCGCGCCGCCGAACGCAGCGGCGAGCACTGCGATCCGTGCGGCATTCCGAATAGTCCTTCGCATTGAATTCCCCTTGATAGCCATGCGCGCCCCGTTGCGCGATCACAGCTGTCAGAGCAGAAACAGGGCGCTCTCGGATTTGACCTGAATCAAAATTGGACTGAGGCGCCATGAATCAGGCCCGGCGTTGCACATCTGCCACGGCAGACGACATTGCGAGCGACTTGCACGGTACTCGAGTGGGCGTGCGCGACAATGACCGCGGAGAACCGCGATCGCTCCAGCTCGGCACGCGCAACGCGCTCAGACCGCTACGGTCGCACAGGATTGTTCAGCATGTACTCGCCGAGGTCGCGCTGGCGGCGGTCGGCGCGGGCGATGGCGGCATTGCGCTGGACGTCGCGGTCCTTGCGGCAGGCCACGTATTCCGGCGAGCCCTGCGCATAGCCCCGGCTCTGGCAGACCGCATCGTCATCATCGCCGCCCGCCGCCACCGGCGTCTGGTAACGCGCCGAACAGGCGGAGACAGCGAGGGCGAGCAGCACAGCTGCAAGCAGGCGCGGCGCGGCGGCGAGTGGCATAGGAGGTCCCCTGTTGGCCGGCCCTGTTTAGCGCGGAATGCGGAGATTGTAAGTCGGCAGGACCGTCATTCCGGGGCGGTCCGAAGGACCGAGCCTGGAATGAAAGTCCAAGTTCGCCTCACACCCTTCCCTTCAGCGCCTCCCCGATCTCGTCGAGCGTCTTGGGGTCCTCGATCGTGGCCGGCATGGTCCAGGATTCGCCGTCGGCGATCTTCTTGATGGTGCCGCGCAGGATCTTTCCGGAGCGCGTCTTGGGCAGGCGTCCGACGGTGATGGCGAGCTTGAAGGCGGCGACGGGGCCGAGCTTGTCGCGCACCAGCGCGATGATCTCCTTCTCGATCTCGGCCGGCGCGCGCTTCACGCCTGCTTTCAGCACGAGGAAGCCGCAAGGCACCTCGCCCTTGATCGCGTCCTTGACCCCGAGCACGGCGCATTCGGCGACATCGGGATGCGAGGCCAGGATCTCCTCCATGCCGCCGGTGGAGAGACGATGGCCGGCGACGTTGATGATGTCGTCGGTGCGGCCCATGACGAAGACGTAGCCGTCCTCGTCCTTGTAGCCGGCGTCCGAGGTTTTGTAATAGCCGGGGAATTCGCTCAAATACGCTTCCTTGAAGCGCGCATCCTGATTCCACAGCGTCGGCAGGCAACCCGGCGG
>JAEYTQ010000390.1 GCA_023433965.1 Pseudomonadota bacterium
GCGCATCGTCGGTCACGCCAATGCCCTCGACTTGTTGATGTCGGCGCGCCGTGTCTATAGCGACGAGGCGTTGCGCATTGGCCTGGTCAACCGGCTCTATCCGCCGGATCAGCTGGCGGAGCAGACCTATGCCTACGCGCGCGATCTCGCCGATTTCGTCTCGCCGAGCGCGATTGCCGTGATCAAGCGCCAGCTCTACGACGTGCCGTTCCAGACGCTGGCGGAAGCGACCATCGATGCCAACCGGGAGATGGTGATCGCGCTGAGAGGCAGCGATTTCCGGGAGGGCGTAGCCAGCTTCATGGAAAAGCGGCCGCCGAGGTTTACGGGGAAGTAGAGAAATATTTGTGCTTTGCTGAGCCGGTCCGTCTTCGCCCCGTGGGCTTCGCCGGACGCCACGCTTGGTCCTTCGGGCTCTGCGCGGCTGCGCCACGCCTAGCCCGAAGGGCGAAGCGTGGTGGAGCCAGGCGGGATCGAACCGCCGACCTCGTCATTGCGAACGACGCGCTCTCCCAGCTGAGCTATGGCCCCTTTGCTGGCCGCTCTGGTGAACGCGGCCGACAACCGGGCGCCATTTAAGTCCCCGCCAAGGTCAAGTCAAGGACGGGTGTCGCCCGGTTTTAGCCATCCGGGGCCGGACTTCCCTTGTTTGGACCTGACGGAACCGATATCTAGCAAAAGGCGTCAATCCCGACCGCAGCCAGAATTTTCATAGCCAGAGTCTTCAAAAGCCATGCGTGCCGTTCTCGACATCGTCATCATCGTGCTCGACCTCTACGTCTGGCTGCTGATCGCCTCCGCGATCCTGTCCTGGCTGATCGCCTTCAACGTGGTGAACACCCGCAACCAGTTCGTCTCGGCGGTGGCGGAGTTCCTCTACCGGATCACCGAGCCGCTGCTGGCACCGATTCGCAATTTCCTGCCTAGCCTCGGCGGTCTCGACATCTCGCCGATCATCCTGATCCTGATCATCATGTTCATCGAGCGGGTGATCCTGTACTACGTCTACCCCAACGTGGTCTGAGCAGGCTGGAGAGCCTTGGTTGCGAAAGAGGCTTCCAGGGAACCCTGGCGTTACTCGACCGCAGGACTCAGCATCGCGCTGCGGGTGACGCCGCGCGGCGGTCGCGACGACATCGACGGGATCGAGCAGCTGGCCGATGGCCGCAGCGTGCTCAAGGTGCGGGTGCGCGCCATCGCCGATGGCGGCGAGGCCAACAAGGCAGTTTTGCTGCTGCTGGCGAAATCGCTCGGCGTCCCCAAGGCCAGCGTCAGATTGCTGTCCGGCGCCACCTCGCGGCTGAAGCAGATCGCGGTCGATGGCGATCCGGCGCGGCTCGGAGAGGCCCTGCGCCAGCTCGTTTCGGCCAAATCGACGGACTGAGGAACTGACATGACGGCCAAAATCATTGATGGAAAAGTAATCGCCGCGGAGCTTCGGGCGCGCGTCGCCGACGAGGTGACCCGGGTCAAGCGCGAGCACGATCTGGTGCCGGGCCTTGCGGTGGTGCTGGTCGGCAACGACCCCGCCAGCGAGGTCTATGTCCGTTCAAAACACACGCAGACCCAGGCGGCGGGCATGGCCTCGTTCGAGCACAAGCTGCCGGCCGACGTCTCGCAGGCAGATCTGCTGGCGCTGGTCGCAAAGCTCAACCGCGATCCCGCCGTGCACGGCATTCTGGTCCAGCTTCCGCTGCCGAAGGGGTTGAACACCGAGGCCGTGATCAATGCGATCGATCCGGCCAAGGACGTCGACGGCCTGCACCCGAACAATGCCGGCCGGCTCGCCGGCGGCTTCGAGGCACTGTCGCCCTGCACGCCGCTCGGCTGCATCATCCTGACCAGAAGCGTGCACGCATCGCTCGAAGGGATGAACGCCATCGTCATCGGCCGCTCCAACCTGGTCGGCCGTCCGCTGGTGCAATTGCTGCTCAACGAGAACGCCACGGTGACGATCGCGCATTCGCGCTCGCGCGACCTGCCCGGGCTCGTGAAGAAAGCCGACCTCGTCTATGCCGCGGTCGGCAGGCCTGAGATGGTGCGCGGCGACTGGCTGAAGCCGGGCGCGACCGTGATCGACGTCGGCATCAACCGCATCCCCCGGGAAGACGGCAAGACGCGCCTCGTCGGCGACGTGGCCTATCAGGAAGCGCTGGAAGTCGCCGGCGCCATCACGCCGGTGCCGGGCGGCGTCGGCCAGATGACGGTCGCGTGCCTCCTGGTGAACACGCTGCGCGCGGCGTGTGCGATCGCCGGGTTGCCGAAGCCGGCGGTGTAGCCGAGTCCGCGTGTCCCCGACGCGGCGCAGCGTGAAGCGATGCGCTGCGTCCGGGACACGAAAACCTACCCCTTTTTCTTCTTCTCGCGCTCCATGCCTTCGAGGATCAGCTTGTGCGCTTCCTCCGGGCCGCCCCAGCGCAGGATCTTCACCCATTTGCCCTTTTCGAGATCCTTGTAGTGCTCGAAGAAGTGCTGGATCTGCTGCAGCGTGATGTCCGGCAAGTCGGAATAGCTCTTCACCTTGTCATAGCGCTGCGTCAGCTTCGACGACGGCACCGCCAGGATCTTCTCGTCGCCGCCGGCTTCGTCTTCCATGAAGAGAACGCCGACCGGACGC
Source organism: Pseudomonadota bacterium (assembly GCA_023433965.1). GTDB lineage: Bacteria > Pseudomonadota > Alphaproteobacteria > Rhizobiales > Xanthobacteraceae > Bradyrhizobium. The sequence goes on from JAEYTQ010000390.1 coordinate 2,618, forward strand.
ACGCTCATGACGGCGCCGGGGATGATGGCGCGGGTGTTGATGATCAGCACGTCGCAGGGATCGCCGTCATCCGACAGCGTGTGCGGGATGAAGCCGTAATTACCGGGGTAACGCATCGGCGTGTAAAGGAAGCGGTCGACCACCAGCGTGCCGGCCTCCTTGTCCATCTCGTACTTGATCGGTTCGCCGCCCACGGGGACTTCGATGATGACATTGACGTCCTGGGGGACGTTTTTCCCGATCGAGACCGCATCGATACGCATTCAAGGCTCCGTTGTTGCCGAGGATAAATCGCGCCCGGCAGCGATTTTGGCGCTGTCATACGCGGGCTTGGCCCGCCGATCCATCGCGTTTTTGTGAAATAATGAATCCAGCGATCACCGCCGCGAGAGCGGACGGTATCGACGGACGGGAGAGGCCGCCCGCGTGGATTTCAGCAGCTCAATTGGTCCAGGCGAAGGCAACCTTGTCGAGCGACTTCGGCCCGAATCGCTCGGAAGAGCGCGCCACCATGCGGCCGCCCAAGGTGCGGTAGAACTCGGTGGCCGGATCATTGTCCGAGAGCGCCCACACTACCATGCTCTTCAGCCCGCTCTGCATGAGGTCGCGGCGGGCAGCCGTAAACAGGCGGCGGCCGAAGCCGAGGCCTTGAAACTCGGGGCGCAGGTAGAGCTCGTAGATTTCGCCGTCGAAATGCAGGCTGCGGGCGCGGTTGCGGCCGTAATTGGCATAGCCGGCGATCTTGTCACCGAACACCAGCACGCTGACGCGGCTGCCCTTGCGAATCGCGCTGTCCCACCACTGCGGACCGCGGCGATTGATCAGCTTCTCCAGCTCGGCACCGGGAATGATGCCCTGATAGGCCGAACGCCAGGCTTCGTCATGGGTCGATGCCACCGCAGTTGCATCTGCAGCTTTGGCCGGCCGAACCTCGATCAGGGTTGTGCTCATGAGCGCGATCAAACCAAGTCGCCGCGCCGGCGGCAAGACCTATCGTTAATTATCGGTTAACCTGTGGATTTTCTGCATCAGTTTTGTGGCCATGTTGTACCGAAAGAGGACAGGCAGCCATTCAAACGGTCATCGCGGGCCAGGCGTCGGTGCAAAACCGTGGCGGCGGCGATGAGGAACGGCGATGGCAACGCAAAAATGTCGGCCGATAGTGATTCGTTCCTACTAATCTGGCCGTTGCTTGTCTGCGTCGTTCTCGGCAATTCATGCGGCTCCTCAACACCATCGCGCTCTTCTCTCTGCTGGCCATGATGACTGCGCCGCCCCTGTGCGCGCAGGTCGCGTTTGGGTCAGCGGGCGAGGAGACCGAACCGTTTCGTCGTCAAGAGTGGCTCGTGCCGTCGCCGGATTCCGGCCTTGCTGCGCGTGCCCTGCTGTTTCGCCCTGCCGGTCCAGGTCCGTTCCGCCTCGCGGTGATCGCGCACGCCTCGACGCAGAACGCGTTGCGTCGGGCGCAAATGCCGCAGCCGGAATACCGC
>JAEYTQ010000109.1 GCA_023433965.1 Pseudomonadota bacterium
TCTATGCCGAGCGTTTCGGCCGCACCGCCTACATCGAGCGCGCGCGCAGCGTCTATCAGCGCACCATGGGCTCGGTGCTGTCGCCGTTCAACGCTTTCCTGCTGCTCCAGGGCATCGAGACCGTGGCGCTGCGGATGGAGCGCCATGTCGAGAACGCCCGCAAGGTCGCCGAATTCCTGCGCGGCGATCCCCGTGTGGCCTGGGTCAACTACAGCGGTTTTCCGGACAGTCCCTATTTTCCGCTGGTGCAGAAGTACCTGAACGGCAACGCCTCCTCGCTGTTCACGTTCGGCATCAAGGGCGGCATGGAGGGCGGTAAGGCGTTTTACGATGCGCTGAAGCTGATCACGCGGCTCGTCAATATCGGCGATGCCAAGTCGCTCGCTTGCCATCCGGCCTCGACCACGCACCGGCAGATGTCGGCGGAGCAACAGCGTGTTGCCGGCGTGCTGCCGGAGACGATTCGCCTGTCCATCGGCATCGAGCACGTCTCGGACATCATCGCGGATATCGACCAGGCGCTCGAGAAGGCTTGCTCGTCGGCGCGCCTCGAGGCCGCGGAGTAGGCGCCGCCGCCCATGACGATCCTGATCGACAAGGATCACCTCATCGAGGGTCCGGCGCTGGTGCCGGCCGCGCACGATCTCGCGCGTGATACCGGCGCCGAACTCACGATCGGGCTCGTCAACAACATGCCGGATCCGGCCCTGAAGGCGACCGAGCGGCAGTTCATGAAGCTGCTCCAGGCCGCGGCAGGCCCGCGCCGCATCCGCTTCCACTGCTTCTCGCTTCCGAGCGTGAAGCGCTCGCCGGAAGCGAAGTGGCATGTCGAGAGCGAATATTCCGATCTTTCCGTTCTCAATGAGGTCGAGTTCGACGGGCTGATCGTGACCGGCGCAGAGCCGATCGCGCCCAGGCTCGATCAGGAGCCATACTGGCCCGAGCTCACCAAGCTGATCGACTGGGCCAAGACCAACACGCGCTCGACGATATGGTCGTGCCTTGCCGCGCATGCCGCGGTGCTGCATCTCGACGGCATCGAGCGGCGACAACTGCCGGCCAAATGTCACGGCATCTTCGATTGCGAAATCGTCACGAGCGATTCGCTGACCCGTGCCGCGCCTGCACCGTTCAAAGTCTCGCATTCTCGTCTGAACGAGATCAGAGAGAGCGACCTCGAGCAGGCCGGCTATCAGGTGCTGACTCGCTCGGAGCAGGCCGGCGTCGACGTCTTCGTTCGCCAATATGCCAGCCGATTCGTGTTCTTCCAGGGCCATCCGGAATACGACGCGCTGTCGCTCCAGCGAGAATATCTGCGCGACATCGGCCGCTATCTCGCGCGCGAGCGCGACAGCTATCCCCGCCCGCCGGTGGGCTATTTTGACGCAGCAACGGAAGAGAAACTGGCGCGCTTCGAGAAGAAGGCGGCGCACCAGCGGCATCCGGCGCTCGCCAACGAGCTGCCCGGGTTGAACTTGCGCGCCGATATCGGTGCTGGCAGCGCGGCGTCGGTGCTATTCCGCAACTGGTTGCGCTATCTCGGCGCGGACGCAGACGCGGTGGTGACGGCACGTTAAGTCGAAGCAGTGTTGGTTGCGGTTAGGATTACCCAAGCGTCAGGCTTGCTCCAACCTGCGCGCGAATGTTTCAGTGGCGGAATAGGGAATAACGGGAAACGCAACGTGTGGTCGGCACTTCAGGGACGCGTGAACAATCGGATGGCCCGGCATTTCCGCGCTGCGCCGCACCGACTGCCCGCGCATGCGCCGATGGTGAGCTTTACCTTCGACGATGCTCCCGATAGCGCCGCGAGCGAGGGCGCCGCGCTGCCGGCGCCGATATCGGCGCGCAAGCTCAACCCGGGCAGTTCGTTGGTGAGCGCCGGGTGCCGCTGGTGCGCCGCCTTCTTCTCGAAGCGCGCCAGTTTCTCTTCCGTTGCTGCGTCAAAATAGCCCACCGGAAGGCGGGGATAGCTGTCGCGCTCGCGCGCGAGATAGCGGCCGATGTCGCGCAGATACTCTCGCTGGAGCGACAGCGCGTCGTATTCCGGATGGCCCTGGAAGAACACGAACCGGCTGACATATTGGCGAACGAAGACGTCGACGCCGGCCCGCTCCGAGCGAGTCAGCACCTTGTAGCCGGCCTCCACGAGATCGCTCTCGGCGATCTCGTTCAGACGGGAATGCGAGACTTTGAACGGTGCAGGCGCGGCGCGGGTCAGCGAATCGCCCGTGGCGATTTCGCAATCGAAGACGCCGTGGCACTTGGCCGGCAGTCGTCGCCGCTCGATGCCGTCGAGATGCAGCACCGCGGCATGCGCGGCAAGGCACGACCAGATCGTCGAACGCGTGTGGGTCTTGGCCCAGTCGATCAGCTTGGTGAGCTCGGGCCAGTATGGCTCCTGGTCGAGCCTGGGCGCGATCGGCTCTGCGCCGGTCACGATCAGCCCGTCGAACTCGACCTGCTCGAGAACGGATAGATCGCAATATTCGCTCTCGACATACCACTTCGCTTCCGGCGACCGCTTCACGCTGGGAAGCGAGAAGCAGTGGAAGCGGATGCGGCGCGGGCCGGCTGCGGCCTGGAGCAGCTTCAGGAACTGCCGCTCGGTCGCCTTCAGGGCTGGATCCGGCATGTTGTTGACGAGGCCGATGGTGAGTTCGGCGCCGGCATCGTGCGCGAGGTCGTGCGCGGCCGGCACCAGCGCCGGACCCGCGATGACCTGATCCTTGTCGATCAA
>JAEYTQ010000139.1 GCA_023433965.1 Pseudomonadota bacterium
CGTAATCGTCCTTCCAGTGCCCCTGCTTCTTCAGTGCGTCGGCGACCTCCTTGGGCATGTAGGTCTCGTCATGCTTGGCGAGGACGGTATCGGCCTTGAACACGCCGCTCGCGTCGAGCGCACCTTCCGCGACTACGCCCTGCCCTTCGCGGAACAGGTCGGGCAGGATGCCCTTGTAGGCGACCGGGAGCTTGGCACCTCCATCTGCGACCTCGAAGGTCACCGCGAGATTGTCGCCCCGCTGGAGCGAGCCGGGCTGCACCAGGCCGCCGAGGCGAAACCGCTTGCCGGGCTCGATATGCTTCTCGGCGACCATAGTCGGGGTCGAGAAGAACACGATGGAGTCGCGCAATGCGTTGAGCACAAGCGCGGCCGCGAGCGCGAGCACGGCGAGCGAGCCGCCGATAATGGTCATACGTCGCTGCTTGCGCGTCATGGCGTGTCCGTTCTCCGCATCTCTCGTCTTGAATCCGTCATCCGCCGAGCCCGAGGGTCTTCAAGCCTTCGTTGAGCTGGCGCAGCCGCTCGGCGTTGCTGGCGACCGCCTGCCGGGCATCGGCCGAGGCCCCCATCGCCTTGTCGCGCTCGCCCATCACGAGATAGGCGCGCACCAGACGCAACCATCCCTCGACGTCGTCGCCGTTCTGCTTCAGCCGTGTGGCCAGACGATCGACCATGCCGCGCACCATGGCGTTGCGATCGCCCTCCGCCATATCCTTGGAGGCGGCAAGCGTCTCATCGGACAACGCCGGCATCGCACCGCCCCCGCCAACCCGCGCGAGCGAGGACTGCACCAGGACACGCCACGGCGCGTCCGCGGGCGCTTTCGCAAGCAGCGCGCGCCAGATATTGACCGCATCGTCCTTGCGGCCGTCCTGCTCGGCGGCAAGGCCGAGAAAGTAGTTCGCCTTCGGATCGTCGGCGTTCAAGGCGTGTGCCCGCTCGAATTCGGCCTTGGCCTCGGCGGTCACAACGCCGCCGGCGGCAGCCGCGAGCGCCTCGCCGAGATCCGACCGGCGCTCCGCGCTCTCGCCGTTGTAGGTCAGCGAGTTGCGATAGGCGCGCACTGCGTCGTCGAAGCGGCCGAGCCGCTCCAGAACCGGCGCGAGCACGTTCCAGCCGCGCCCGTCGGTCGGATTTTTCTCCAGATGCTGCTCAACCTGCGCGACGAGGTTCTCAAGCGACTGCGCCATGCTGGAGCCGCGCTCCCGCTGCGCGAGAGGAAAGTCCTGCAGCCGGGGTGAGCCAAGCGGCATGTAGACGCCGACCGCGACAAGCGGCAAGCCGGCAAGCGCCAGCACGGCCGCCGCACGGCGCCATTTGAGGCTGGATTTCGGCGCCGTTGCGGGCTCGCTTGCGGCCGCCGCAAGCAGCCTGCGGCTGATCTCGACGCGCGCAGCCTCGGCCTCCGGCGCCGGGATCAACCCAGCAGCCAGATCACGTTCGACCTCGGCCAACTGATCCTTGTAGACCGCGACCTCGCTGCCCTGATCTTGCGTGCGGCCGGCGCGGCCAAGCGGCCAGAGCACGGCGAAAATCGCCGCGACCGTCATCAGCGCGAACACGAACCAAAGCGTCATCTGGCAAGCTTCCGGCGGCGCACGAACCGCGCCTGTAGGTGCCTTTACACCACGGCCGGACGATGCGGCAATTGACAATTGTCAATTCGGCGCGACCGCATGCAGTCCCGAAAGAACGAGAATCCAACGACTTAGCGGATCTCGAAGTCGGCGCTTTGCGCCGCGTCCTCGCCGTGCCCGTTGAAGGCCTTCAGGAAGTATGTTCCCGGATTGATTGCATCCGGCAACCGGATGCGCAACGCTCCGACCGGAACCCGAGATGCAACTCGCGTGATTGTCTCCGGCACCTGCCGATCGCTCGCCTTCTCGACCAGCACCACCTTGGCCCCCACCATCAGCCTTCGATACTTGGCCACGATAACGCGGTTCTCGATCTCGATGGAGCTGATGACGGGTTTCATGCGCCCACAAATAGAAATTCCAGGACTTGCACGGGAAGGGTACGGCGCGCCATCGACACCGTCAACCATAAATCGCAATCGGGGAAATTTCGCCTGGATCAGCCTGCGCGCGACGATTTGCGCTCGCCTGTGAGTGCATTTTCCGCGGCCCGGCTCATCAGCGAGGCGTAATCGTCGCCGAACAGCACCTGGCAGAAGCGGATCGCGGCCTGGACCTGCTGCTGCCGGTAGGCGCGCACCTTGTGATCGGCAGCGCGCAGCGACTGCACCAGTTGCTCGGTCGACCGTTCCACATATTGCTGGAGATCGGAATAGGTGCGCAGCGTCACCTCGTTGATGGCGAGTTCGCTCGCATAGTTGCGGCAGGTCGCGACGAAATCGATCAGCGCCACCGCTTCCTCGACTTCGGTGCTGTCGATCCGCGCGCCCGGCGGAATGTCCTTCTCGGGGCGCTGGCGCAGGATGCGGCGAACGCGGCCGGGAACGCTGTCGATCTCGGATTGCAGGGCGTTGGAGATGTCGGCCCGAATCGAGGTCAACTGCTTGCCCCAAGCGGAATCGTTGCGCAGGTCGAGCTCGGTGCGCAGACCGCGCACGCCGTCGTGCAACGTCTTGAGATTGCCGGCGACGTTGTCGAAATGGCCGCGCTTGATGTCCATGCGGAGGACGGCGGCGACGCAGGACAGATCATGCAGCGCGATCGTGACCGCAACGCCATAGGGTGTTGCCGCGACGCGGATCTCGTCGTCAGAGGCGGCAATCTTGATGGCGATGCGGATGATCTGCCACGGCGCACTCATCCGTTGCACCACCATCGATAGCGCGAAGGGCAGCATCTGCGGGGTCTGGAGCCCGGGAATGTTGAGTGCCGACGTCACCGCGGCGATCTGGGAGTCCCCGAAGGAGCGCAAGAAGCGCGGCAGCTTCTCACTCAGCGCGGCGATGGCGTCCCGGACCTGAAGCACCGCGCCGATCGAATAGAGGTCCTCGATGACATTGGGCGGACCAACCCGTGCCAGCGCGCGCGTCTTGTCGCCGCCGCCGGGACCGGTGAGCTCGAAAATCGCATCCGCAGCCACCGCCTGGAGCTTCTGCGCCAACGCCTCGACCTGACCTGCGGCATCGGCGGGCATGCGCGCCAGCGCCACTTCGAATTCGTTGACCTTGACCGGTGCTCCGTCACGGCCGAGCCATTGCCAGATCGGCTGCAGGGAGGAGCGGCGGATTTGGCCGGCCCTGATCGGGGTGCCCGCCTCCACCAGAAACGGTTCCAAGACCTGGAACAGCAGCCGCGACAGATCGTCTGTCCGCGGCGGCGGTGCTTCATCGGCTTCGCTCTTGCGGACGATCTTGCGCAGTTGCTCGAGGACGAGGGTCGCGACCGCCGTATCCTGGCCACGCTCCAGCGCACGCTCGAACTCCCGCATCAGCAGCGCCTGCGACTGCGGCGGGAGCTGCGCGAGATATTCCCTCAGCCGCTCGATCGATGTCTGGCTCATGCGCCCGGGTCATGCACGGTAAAATGGCGGACGTGGGATGGGTCCGGCGCGATCATAGGAGGTGGCGACTTAAGAAGCCGTTTAGGAAGCCTCTTCGAATGCCCCCGGATTTTCGCCGGAGAACAGCAACCCGCCAAAATTCATGTCGTAACAAGGGATTACAGTCCCGGAAGGACCAGCTCGGCGCGCAGGCCCCCGATCGGCGCGCTGCCGAGCGAAAGGCGGCCGCCATAGAGGGCGGCGAGGTCGGTCACGATCGACAGCCCCAAACCCGACCCCGGTTTGGATTCGTCGAGGCGCTGGCCGCGCCGGGCGACCTGGGCGCGTTCCGCTTCCGACAGGCCGCGGCCGTCATCGTCGACGACGATCCGCAAACGCGGGCCGGCGCCGGCCTTGTGCGGCGGCTCCGCCAGGGCCTCGATCACGACGCGCGAGGCTGCCCATTTGCAGGCATTGTCGACGAGATTGCCGACCATCTCCTCCAGATCCTGCCGCTCACCCCGGAACTTCGCGGACGGATCGGCCCTGGCCTCGACCACGATGCCGCGGTCGCGATGGATCTTCTCCATGGTCCGCCGCAGCGCCTCGATGGCGGGCGCCACCTCCGTCACGGTCGCGACCACCGAGACCCGCGCGGCGATGCGGGCGCGCTCCAGATGATGGGCGACCTGGTCCCGCATCACGTGCGCCTGCTCCATCACCTTTTCCGCGAACGGATCGGCCGCGTGGGCGCCGGCCTCGTTGACGATGACCGAGAGCGGCGTCTTGATCGCATGGGCGAGATTGCCGACATGGGTGCGCGCGCGCTCCACGATCTCGCGAGTGGCGTCGATCAGCGCGTTGGTCTCGCGCGCCAAAGGCGCGATCTCGACCGGGAATTCACCCTCGAGCCGCTCCGCCCGCCCGGAGCGGATGTCGGCGATCGATTCAGAGATGCGCTTGAGCGGGGCAAGGCCGAACCGGACCTGGAACACGGTCGTCAGCAGAAGCACGATGCCGAGCGCGGTGAAGGTGCCGCCGAGATAGTAGTCGAAGCTGCGCGTCTCGTCGAAGATCTCGGTGTCGTCGCCGGCAACGCTCACCAGAAACTTGCCATCGGCGCCGAGATCGACCGGCCGTTCCACCATGCGCAGGTTCTGCCCTTCGGGCCCGTCGACATAAGCGAGCCGGATGCCGGCGGCAGTGAGCTCGGCACCCTGCTCTTCCAGCTTCGGCAGCTTCTTGTCCCAGAGCGAGCGCGAGGAGCGCACTTCGGGCTTCTCGGTGTCGGTGCGCGTGATCTGCCAGTACCAGCCGGACAGCGGCAGCTCGAAGAGGGGCTCGCCGAGCGACTGGAACTGGCGGTCTGGCGGCTCGTCGGGGGTCGCGACCTCGGCGATGAGCGTGCGCAGATAGAGATTGAGCCTCCGGTCGAAGGCGCGCTCGGTGGCGTTCTTGTAGACGGACGACAGCACAACGCCCGTGATGGCCAGGATCACCACGAGCCAGGCGGTCGCCGACAGGAACAGTCGGTTCGCGAGCGAGCTAGCGGCCATCGGAACGGTCCGGGCAGGGGCTGGAAGTCGGGTCGTCGGACGTCATGACCGGACCAAGGGCCCTGTTCGGCCTGCCGTCAAGTCCGGGAACGCCTCAAGCGCCCGGCGCAGTCGGCGGGGTCAGGAGATAGCCGAGGCCGCGGACGGTCTGGATGATATCGACGTCGAGCTTCTTGCGGATGCGGCCGACGAAGACTTCGATGGTGTTGGAGTCGCGGTCGAAGTCCTGGTCGTAGAGATGCTCCACCAGCTCGGTGCGGGAGACCACCCGTCCCGAATGGTGCATCAGGTAGGCCAGAAGCCGATATTCGTGCGAGGTCATCTTGACCGGATTGCCTGACACGCTGACCCGGCCGGTCCGGGTGTCCAGCGTCACGGGGCCGCAGGACAATTCGCTCTGGGCATGGCCGGTGGAACGGCGCAACAGGGCGCGGATGCGCGCCAGCACCTCCTCCAGGTGGAACGGCTTTGCGACATAGTCGTCGGCGCCGGCATCGAAGCCCTGCACCTTGTCGCTCCAGCGGTCGCGTGCGGTAAGAATCAGGACCGGCATGGTGCGGCCGTTGCGGCGCCAGGCCTCCAGCACCGAGATGCCGTCCTTCTTCGGCAGGCCGATGTCGAGCAC
>JAEYTQ010000151.1 GCA_023433965.1 Pseudomonadota bacterium
AAAAATACCTGCTCACCACCAATGGGGTCTCCAACGACGTCTCGGTCATCGACGTCGCCGCGCAAAAGGTGATCAAGACCATTCAGGTCGGCGAACTGCCCTGGGGCGTCGCGATCGCGCCATGACCCGTCCCGCCCCGATCGCCGAGCCTTCGCCGGCGCCTGATCCGGCCGCGGTGCCAGCCTTGTCGATCGACGGCATCAGCCACGCCTATGGGCCGCGGCGCGCGCTGACGGACGTGACCTTCAATGTGCAGCCTGCGAGCTTCACCGCGCTGCTCGGCCTCAACGGCGCCGGCAAGAGCACGCTGTTCTCACTCGTCACGCGCCTGTTCGGCATCCAGTCGGGCTGCGTCAGCATCTTCGGCCATGACATCAGCCGGAGTCCGGGCGAAGCGCTGCGGCTGCTCGGGGTCGTGTTCCAGCCGCGCACGCTGGATCTCGACCTGTCGCTCACGCAGAATTTGCTCTATCACGCCGCCCTCCACGGCATCGGCCGGCGTGAAGCCGCCGCACGCAGCGCCGAACTGCTCGGCCGCATTGGCCTCGCGGATCGCGCCGGTAGCAAGGTGCGCGACCTCTCCGGCGGGCAGATGCGCCGGCTCGAGATCGCACGCGCGCTGCTGCATCGGCCCCGGCTGCTCCTGCTCGACGAGCCGACGGTCGGCCTCGATGTCAAGGCGCGCGCCGACATCATCAGCCACGTCCGCCAGCTGGTCGCCGAGCAAGGCATCGGCGTGCTCTGGGCCACACACCTGTTCGACGAGATCCAACCTGACGACGACCTCGTGGTGCTGCACCAAGGAAAGGTGCTGGCGCGGGGGCCGATGGACGGCGTCGTCGCGCAATCCGGCGCGCAGGACGTCAACACCGCCTTCATGCGGCTGACCGGCGCGCAAACCATGCCGGGAGGCGGTGCATGAGCAGCATCACGACGCGCGATGCGCCGCGCGGCTTTTCCGCCGGCGAGTACCTGACCTGCCTGACCGGCATCGTCTGGCGCGAGGGCCTGCGCTTCCTGCATCAACGCGAGCGCTTCGTCTCGGCGCTGGTACGGCCCCTGGTGTGGCTGTTCATCTTCGCCGCCGGGTTCCGCCAGGTGCTCGGCATCTCCATCATCCCGCCTTACGAGACCTACATCCTCTACGAGGTCTATATCGCGCCCGGCCTGATGGCGATGATCCAGCTCTTCAACGGCATGCAATCCTCGCTCTCGATGGTCTACGACCGCGAGATGGGCAATATGCGCACGCTCCTGGTGAGCCCGCTGCCGCGCGGGTTCCTGCTGTTCTGCAAACTGCTCGCGGGCACCGCGGTGTCGCTGCTCCAGGTCTATGCGTTCCTCCTGATCGCCTGGCTCTGGGACATCACCCCGCCGCCCCAGGGCTATCTCACCGTGATGCCGGCGCTGATCCTGTCGGGGCTGATGCTTGGCTCGCTCGGCATGCTGATCTCCTCCGGCATCAAGCAGCTGGAAAGCTTCGCCGGCGTCATGAACTTCGTGATCTTCCCGATGTTCTTCGCCTCCTCCGCGCTCTATCCGCTCTGGCGGGTGCAGGAGGGCAGCCCTTATCTCTACTATCTCTGCCAGGCGAATCCGTTCACCCATGCAGTGGAGCTGATCCGTTTTGCACTCTACGGGCAGATCAACTGGATCTCGCTGGCGGTGGTCGCGATCTGCACAATCGTCTTCATCATCGGCGCGATCCTGGCCTATGATCCCTCGCGCGGGCTGGCGCGACGCGGGCCTGCGGGAGGCGAAGGATGAGGGTTTTGGCTTTGGCTGCAATGGCGATCGCGCTGTGCGCTACGGCGGCGCGCGCGGCCGATCCACGCCATCCGGATTGGCCCTGCACCCAGGCCAAGGTGCCGGAGATCTCGCTCGCCGCCGTGTGGTCCGGTCCGCCGCTTGACGAGGTCCAGAGCAAATGGAAGGAGGACGCCAGGATCAGCGCCCTGGTGGCAAGGCTGTCGGCGCGGAAGACGTCGATGGAGGATGCCGAGAAGATCGTAAAGGACTTTCTGGCCGCCTCCGGCCCGGACAAGACCGCCAACGCCAAGCTGCTGTTCGCCGGCCTGTTCGACACGCTCAACGCCCAGCGCTCGCAGGTGATGAACGGGCTCGAGCGCGTCAGCCGCAAGCAGCGCGATGCGGCCGACAAGATCCGCGAGGAGGCGGTTCAGCTCCAGGCCCTGCAAGGGGCGACGCCGCGCGACGAGGCCAAGGTCGAGGCGCTCAGCAACGAGCTGATATGGAAGACCCGCATTTTCGAAGACCGCAACAAGGTGGTGCGCTTCGTCTGCGAGGTTCCAACTTCCATCGACCAACGCTTGTTCGCGCTCGGACGTGTGGTCCAGCAGGAAATGGAATAAGCGTCAGCCACGCTGACGGCTCACGAAAAGTTCCCGCGATCATCGTGAGAAGGTCAACCCTTCGCCGCGCTATCTGCCGGAACCAATTCGATTTATGATGGCTTGTCGACGTGAACTCAGACGTCGGGAGGCCTCGATGGGAACCACAAGATTCATGTTCGCGGGCGCTGCGGCCCTCAGCCTGCTCGCCACCAGCGCCGTCGCTGACGACATGACCGGAATGATCACGCGGATCGACCGGCTCAACGGCACCATCTCGATCCAGCAGACGCAGCAGGGCACGGTGGGCGCCAGCACAGGCAGCGCTGGCGCGCTGCAGGAGTACAAGGCGAAGGACGCCGCAATGCTGGAGGCCGTCCATGCCGGCGACCGCGTGACCTATTCGGCCACCGAGACGAATGGCACGGGCACGCTGACGAAGTTGCAGAAACAGAAATAGCACCTTCTCTGCCGCTCCGCTCATCGGGAGCGGCCAAGCACCTGAACCCGCCCTTACTGTTCGGGGCGCGGTTCCGGCTGTGCGTCCTCGGTCGGGAGTTTGGCGCCCTCCCAGCCGTCAGTGCCATCAGGAAACCAGGCGATGTTTCCATAACCATAGGCCAGCGCACGCTTGGCCGCATTCCAGGACATCCAGCAATCGGCAAGGCAATAGATCACGAGCAGTGCGGCTTTGTCGCCGCGAGAGGCACGTGCAAGGCCGCGCTGGAGATAATCGTCCATGGCTGGCGGCAGAGTGCCGTAGCCGGTATCGGGCAGCCAGATGCTGCCCGGAATGTTCCTGCGCGGCGCATCGCGCCACACCGTGCCGGCCGGGAGGTTTTTCGGCTTCGGCGGGCGCGGCATGACGTCGACAAAGGCGCCGCTGTTCGCGCGCCAGATCGCTTCCGCCTCCTCGGTCGTGAGCACACGCGCGCCGACGAGCGTCGCCGGAACCGGCGCGCGGTAATTGTCGGTGCGATATCCGTCGGGCTCGAACGGCTCCTGCTGCTGCGCCCACACTGGTGCCACGAGCAGGGCAACGACGAGCACAGCGGCAAGAGGCCGTCTCATGGCGTCTTCTTGGCTGTCTCCGCACCGAGTGGCCGATTGCTCTCGTCCAGCAGCGGCACGCCGAACTCGAGCAGGATATTGTTGATCTCGCCCTGGTTCTCCTGGATCAGCTTGTTCAGCTGCCGCTTCCAATTCTGGTCGGCGGGGCGCACGCCCATGCCGATGCGATAGACCAGCTTCGGGCCGGTGGTTTCCTTCACCAGGGGCGTGACGTGGAGCGAGGGTCCGGCCTTCTTCGCATAAAAGCCGGCCATCGGGCCCCACAGCACACCCGCGTCGATCTTGCCGGCGTTGAGATCGTCGATCATCGCCTGCGCGGAATTTTCGAAGCGCGTGTCGATCATCAGGGGATACGGCTTTGCATCACCCATCAAGCCCGCCAGCGCCATGTTGGTCGCCGGCGGTGTGCCCGCGACGATGCCGATATGCTTGCCCTTGAGGCGTGCATCCTCGAGCGTATCGACGTCCTCGAGCCCGCTGCCGGCCTTGGCTACCAGCGCATAACTCGTGCGATAGTAGGGATTTGTGCCCTGCACTAGGTCGTCGCCTTGTGGGAAGCCCATGATGACGTCGCAGCGATGCGCCCCCAGCGTCATCCGCACGAAGCCGGAAGCCTGCGGAAAAAAGACGTAGTCGAGCTTCTTCTGCAGCTTCCCCGCCAGGAATTCTGCCACCTTGTTCTCGAATCCCTCGCCCTTCTCGTTGGAGAACGGCAGGTTGCGCGGATCGGCGCAGACGCGCAGCACCTTGGGATCGACCAGCTCGAATGAGAGATCGCCGGCATCGTTGGTCTGGGCGCGGGCGATATCGCCGAACGCACAGGATGCGACTACGACCCACAATGAAAGCAACCAGCGACGATGTCGTGCGGCCTGCGTCATCGCGCTTCCTCCTGGTTTGGGTTGAATGTTATCCATGCAACGCATGACTTGCCATGTGAGCCAGCGTCCTGCCGGACTTGCTTTGTGCAGTGCAATGAGGCGAGTCCTTCAAACTGAGGCGGAAAAGTGTCTCGCATCGCTCCCTTGATCGCAGCTTTGTCGCTCGGACTCATGACGCTAGCACGCGCCGGCGCGGCCGAATTGCCTGTGAGCGAAGTCGCACCGGGAATCTTCGTACACTCCGGGACCATCGCCCTGATGACCCGCGAGAACGAGGGCGACATTGCCAATGTCGGCTTTATCGTGGGCGATGAGGCCGTGGCCGTGATCGACACCGGCGGCAGCCTTCGCCAAGGCGAGGCGCTGCTAGCCGCCGTGCGGGCCCGGACACCCAAGCCGATCCGCTATGTCGTCAACACCCACGGCCATCCCGATCATGTCTTCGGCAACGCCGCCTTCGTGGCAGAGGGGAGCAGCTTCGTCGGCCATGCCAGGCTGCCGCAGGCGCTCGCGACGCGCGGGCCGTTCTACCTCGACAATTTCCGCCGCATCATGGGCCGCGAGCTGGTCGATCCCGTCAAGATCATTGCCCCCACCCTGCTGGTTTCGGACACGATGACGCTGGATCTCGGGTCGCGCCGGCTGACCTTGCGTGCCTGGCCTGCCGGACACAGCGACAATGACCTGACCGTGTACGACGAGGCGACCAAGACCCTGTTCGCGGGCGACCTCGTTTTTCTCCGCCACGTTCCGGTCATGGATGGCAGCATCCGCGGCTGGCTGGACACGCTGAAGGCGCTGGAGACCGTGCCGGCGCTGCGCGTCGTTCCCGGTCACGGCCCCGTGAGCGACTGGCCTGCTGCACTGACCGATGAGCGGCGATATCTGTCAACGCTGCTGTCCGACGTTCGCGCGTCGAACAAGACCGGCGAGCCGATCCGCGCCGCAGCGGACAAGGCCGCTGCCTCGGAGAAGCCGCATTGGGAATTGTTCGACGACTACAACGCGCGCAACGCAACCGCAGCATTCTCGGAAATTGAATGGGAGTAGCGGACGCGCTAGGGTGTGCCCGAAGATCGTTCGTCCGCGGGATCATGACCCATGACGGGATGCACACGCCGCCTGCCCCTGATCGC
>JAEYTQ010000195.1 GCA_023433965.1 Pseudomonadota bacterium
CCTTCGCAGACGCGGGATTTCCGTGCTAGGACACCGTCTTAGCAGAAGGTTTGACCCCATGGCCGCCCCCCTCAAAGCCGTTGACGGCAATGCCGATCGCGCTGGCGATCTCTTGGCGCTGATGTCCGATCTCGGAGCCAAGGCCCGCGCGGCCGCGCGCGCGCTGGCGCTGGCGCCGCCGGAGCAGAAGAGCCGGGCGCTGGAGGCCATGGAGCGGGCGATCCGCGCGAACTCTGCCACGATTCTTGCCGCCAATGCCGAGGACGTCGCGGAAGCGCGCGCCTCCGGCAACGCCACCTCCTCCTTCATCGACCGCCTGACGCTAACGCCGGCGCGGGTCGAGGGCATGGCCGAGGGCATCGCCATCGTGCGCGGCATCGCCGATCCCGTCGGCATCGTCACCGAGAGCTGGCAGCGGCCGAACGGCATGACCATCGAGCGCGTGCGCGTGCCGCTCGGCGTGGTCGGCGTGATCTTCGAGAGCCGGCCGAACGTCGCGGCCGACGCCGGCGTGCTCTGCCTGAAGTCGGGCAATGCCGTGATCCTGCGCGGCGGCTCCGACAGCTTCCGCTCCTGCCGCGCCATTCACGATTGCCTGGTGCAGGGCCTGCGCGAAGCGGGCCTGCCTGAAGCCGCGATCACGCTGGTGCCGACGCGCGACCGCGCCG
The DNA here is from genome assembly GCA_023433965.1 of Pseudomonadota bacterium. Classification (GTDB taxonomy): domain Bacteria; phylum Pseudomonadota; class Alphaproteobacteria; order Rhizobiales; family Xanthobacteraceae; genus Bradyrhizobium. Next base: position 669 of record JAEYTQ010000195.1, read on the forward strand.
CGGTCGGCATGATGTTGTCCGGCCTCAACGGGACCATCGACGTGATCGTGCCGCGCGGGGGGAAAAGCCTGGTCGCGCGCGTTGAGCAGGAGGCGCGCGTGCCTGTCTTCGCGCATCTCGAAGGCGTCAATCACGTCTATGTCGATGCCAGCGCCGATCTCGCCATGGCGAAGTCGATCGTGCTGAATGCCAAGATGCGCCGCCCCGGCGTCTGCGGTGCGGCCGAGACGCTGCTGGTCGACCGCGCAGCGGCCGGCAACAACCTGAAACCGCTGATCGAGATGCTGCTCGACGCGGGCTGCGAAGTGCGCGGCGACGAAGCCGTGCAGAAGGCCGATGCACGCGTCAAGCCGGCGAATGAAGACGATTGGGACACCGAATATCTCGACGCGATCATCGCCGCGAAGGTGGTGGACGGCGTCGACGGAGCGATCGCGCACATCCAGGCTCACGGCTCGCATCACACCGACGCTATCGTGAGCGCGGACGAGGCTGCGGCGAACAAGTTCCTGAGCGAGGTGGACTCCGCCATCGTCCTGCACAACGCCTCGACGCAGTTCGCCGACGGCGGCGAGTTCGGTTTCGGCGCCGAGATCGGGATTGCCACCGGCCGGTTTCATGCCCGCGGCCCGGTCGGCGCCGAACAGTTGACGAGCTTCAAATATCGCGTCCGCGGCACCGGACAGACCCGGCCGTAGACGTCACGAGGCGCGGGCATTGAGCAACAATTTCGTGGTGCCGCGTTTCCTGGCGCAAGCGGTTCCGCCCTCGACGCCGGGCATGCGCATCGGCCTGCTCGGCGGCTCGTTCAATCCGCCGCATCAGGCGCATCTTGCCATCAGCCGCTTCGCGCTCCAGCGATTGCAGCTCGACCGCGTCTGGTGGCTGGTCACCCCCGGCAATCCGCTCAAGGAGAACGGGACGCTGCACGAGATCGGCGCGCGCATGCAGGCCGCGCGCGAGGTCGCCGACGATCCGCGCATCGAGGTCAGCTGTCTCGAATCCGTCATCCGCACCCGCTACACTATCGACACGATCAACACCCTGCGCCGCCGCTTCCCCGGCTTGCGCTTTGTCTGGATCATGGGCGCCGACAATCTCGCTCAATTCCACCGGTGGCAGGACTGGCGGCGCATCGCCGCGCTGGTGCCGATGGCCGTGATCGATCGTCCGCCGCAGAGCTTTCGCGCCCTCGCCTCCCCCGCCGCCCAGGCGCTATCGCGCTACCGTCTGCCCGAGAACAAGGCAGGCCTGCTTGCGGACAGGCCGGCACCGGCCTGGGTGTTCCTGACCGGATTGAAGCTGAACCTCTCCTCGACGGGCCTACGGAACCCGGACGGGAGCTGGAAGGGAACGGGGTGAGACGAAGCATGCGGGGCTCTCTGGCATATTGAAACCCTTAACCCCACATGATGTAGTGTAACCAGTGAGCGCCGGATTCGGCGTTCGCGATACAGTGAAAGGAATGGTCCCTGACCGCATCTGTATTGTCCAAGTCAACGTCGACGAAGTCAGCCTCGACGAAGCCTGTTTTACCCAAGGTTGCCAAGCCGGCGCGTAAAACATCGACCAAAGCTGCCGCCTTGGAGGCGCAACCCGACGCCGACAAGACGCTGAGCCTGATCCTCTCCCGCCTCGAGGACATGAAGGCGGAAGAGACGGTCACCATCGACCTTCGCGGCAAATCGGCGTACTCCGACTACATGATCGTCACCACCGGCCGGGTGAACCGGCACGTCGGCGCGATCGCGGAAAACGTCACCAAGAGCCTCAAGGAAACCGGCATCAAGAACATCCATGTCGAGGGCTTGCCCAATTGCGACTGGGTGCTGATCGATTCCGGCGGCGTGATCGTGCACGTGTTCAGACCCGAAGTCCGCGAGTTCTACAATCTCGAGCGGTTGTACACGCAGGGCCCAGGGGCGGCAAAAGCGGTCGCGGCCAAGGCGATCTAGGCTTCGAAGCCGATTTCGAATCGGCTGACGCGCATGCTAGCGTCGTGCGCGCGCTTGTTGCGCGCGGTCTCGAAAACGCGACCCTGAAGATATCAGACCCGAAGATATCATGCGTGTTGCCGTCATTGCCGTGGGCCGGCTGAAGCAGGGCCCCGAACGGGAGCTTGCCGACCGCTATTTCGAGCGGTTCGACGATGCCGCCCGCAAGCTCGGATTCCGCGAGTTCTGCGTTCACGAAATTGCCGAAAGCCGGGCGCGCGACACCGCAACGCGAATGGCCGAAGAGGCCGCGGCGATCGCGGCGCATATTCCGGACAGAGCGATCCTGGTGGCGCTGGACGAGCGCGGCCAGAACCTGGAGTCCACCGTATTCGCACGGCATCTGGCGCGCTGGCGCGACGAAGGTGCCGGACATACTTTCTTCGTGATCGGAGGGGCGGACGGACTTTCGCCCGAATTGCGCCGTAAGGCCAAGCTCGCGATCGCGTTCGGCTCTGCGACCTGGCCGCACCAAATGGTCCGCGTCATGCTTCTGGAACAGCTGTACCGGGCCGCCACCATTCTGGCCGGCCACCCCTATCACCGCGCCTGATGCGCGCAACGAGCACCTTTGCCGACACGATGCGAGCGCCGCTCCTCAACCTTTTTCTGATCGCAAGCCTTGCAGGCGCAATCCTTGCTGGCGCAAGCCTCGCACAGGCTCAGACGCCGGAGCCGCAGGCAGCCGCGGTCTCGCCTGACGCGATCAAGCAGCGCGAGCAGGAGCTCGAAGCCGCGCGTGCGCGGCAGAAGAGCGCGGAAGAGGCTCAGGCCAAGCTCAAGGCCGAGATCACCGCGCTCGGCCAGGACCGCACCCAGCTCAACCAGCAGCTGATCGAGACCGCGGCCAATGTGCGCAATGTCGAGACCAAGATCGACGAGGCCGAAGCGCGGCTCCGAGCGCTGAACGGCCGCGAGCAGCAGATGCGCGCCTCGCTCGATTCGCGCCGTGCCGACATCGTCGAGGTGCTTGCGGCCTTGCAGCGCGCCGGAAGGCGCACGCCGCCGGCGCTGCTGGTGCGGCCCGAAGATGCGCTGCAATCGCTGCGCACCGCGATGCTGCTCGGCGCCGTCGTGCCGGAATTACGCGGCCGCGCCGAGAAGATCGCCAGCGAGCTCGGCGAGCTCGTGGCGCTGCGCAAGACCATCGCCACCGAGCGCGACCAGCTCGCCTCCGACCGCGACAAGGTCAGGAGCGAGCAGACCCGGCTCACCGCCCTGGTCGACGAGCGACAGCGCCAGCAGGCGACCCGCGAAAAGGACCTGGACGCCGAAAGATCGCGCGCCGTCGCGCTTTCAAAGCAGGTCGGCGATCTCCAGGGGCTGATCGCCAAGATGGAGCAGGACCTGCAAAGCGCCGCCAAGGCTGCCGAGAAGGCCGCCGAGGCCGCAAGGCAGGCCGAGGCCAAGGCGGCCGCCAGCGCCAAGTCGGGGCCGGGCGCCTTCAAGGACAAGTCCCGCACCACCCCGGCGATGGCCTTCGCCTCGGCCAAGGGCCTCCTGCCGCTTCCGGTTAACGGTAACAAGATCAGGGATTTCGGCGGGTCCGATGGGGCCGGCGGGGTTCAGAAGGGCATCTCGCTGGCCACCAAGCCCGGCTCCCAGGTCACAACGCCGTGTGACGGCTGGGTCGTCTATGCCGGGCCCTTCCGCAGCTATGGACAACTCTTGATCCTCAATGCCGGGGGCGGGTATCATGTCCTGATCGCTGGGATGGAGCGCATTTCGGTCAACATCGGACAGTTTGTTCTCACGGGGGAGCCGGTCGCGACCATGGGGTCGACCTCTCAAGTCGCCTCCATTCTCGCCACGAACGCGAGTCAACCTGTGCTGTATGTCGAGTTCCGCAAAGACGGCACTCCAATCGATCCAGGCCCATGGTGGGCCGCAAATG
>JAEYTQ010000258.1 GCA_023433965.1 Pseudomonadota bacterium
CATCTCACCCACGGCTCGCCCGTCAACATGAGCGGCAAATGGTTCAAGGCCGCACACTACACCGTGCGCCGCGAGGACCAGATCATCGACATGGATGCGGTCGCCAAGCAGGCCGAGCAGGTCAAGCCGAAGCTGATCGTTGCCGGCGGCTCGGCCTATTCGCGCGCTTGGGACTTCAAGCGCTTCCGCGAGATCGCCGACAGCGTCGGCGCGTATCTGCTGGTCGACATGGCCCACTTTGCCGGCCTCGTCGCCGGCGGCGTGCATACCTCCCCGGTGCCGTATGCGCACGTCACCACCACCACGACGCACAAATCGCTGCGCGGGCCGCGCGGCGGCCTGATGCTGTGGAATGACGAGACGCTGACCAAGAAGTTCAACTCGGCAATCTTCCCGGGCCTGCAGGGCGGTCCGCTGATGCACGTGATCGCGGCCAAGGCGGTGGCTCTCGGCGAGGCGTTGCGGCCGGACTTCAAGGTCTACGCCAAGAACGTCGTGGAGAACGCCAAGGCGCTCGCCGAGACGATGAAGAGCCACGGCTTCGACATCGTCTCCGGCGGCACCGACAATCACCTGATGCTCGTCGACCTCCGGCCCAAGGGCCTCAAGGGCAACGTCTCGGAGAAGGCGCTGGTTCGCGCCGCCATCACCTGCAACAAGAACGGCATTCCCTTCGATCCCGAGTCGCCGTTCGTCACCTCCGGGATTCGTCTGGGCACGCCCGCTGCGACCACACGCGGCTTCGGCGTTGCCGAATTCCAGCAAGTCGGCGGCATGATCGCCGAGGTCCTCAACGCGATCGCGCAGTCCTCCGACGGCAAGGCGCCGCTGGTGGAGGCTGCGATCAAGGAACGGGTCAAGGCGCTCACCGACCGGTTTCCGATCTATCAGTAAGGCGCGGCATGATCCGGAAAACTGGTTTTCCGATAAGATCATGCGAAAATAAGGGTCCGACGGATGCGCTGCCCGAACTGCAACAGTCTCGATACGCAGGTAAAGGACTCGCGTCCGACCGAGGACTCGTCGGTGATCCGCAGGCGGCGCGTGTGCGTCGCCTGCAATTTCCGCTTCACCACCTTCGAGCGCGTGCAGCTGCGCGAGCTCACGGTGATCAAGCGCAACGGCCGCCGCGTGCCGTTCGACCGCGACAAGCTGATGCGCTCGGTGCAGATTTCGTTGCGCAAGCGACAGGTCGAGCCCGAGCGCGTGGAGAAGATGGTCTCCACCATCGTGCGCGAGCTCGAGACCGGGGGAGAGGCGGAGATCTCCTCCGAGGTGATCGGAGAGACCGTGATGGAGCATCTGCGCACGCTCGACGACGTCGCCTATGTGCGCTTCGCCTCGGTGTACCGCAATTTCCGCGAGGCCAAGGATTTCGCCGACGTGCTCGGCGAGCTCTCCGGTGAGGAGCAAGCGCGGCTCGCCGCGGTCCGCAAATGATCTTCCGTATCCTGGAAGACCAGTTCGCGCAAAAGGCCCGCGAGGCCAGGGACGCCGATCGCCGCTTCATGGAGCTGGCGCTCTCGCTCGGGCGCCGCGGGCAGGGGCGGACCTGGCCGAATCCGGCCGTCGGTGCCGTCATCGTCAAGGACGGGGTGATCGTCGGCCGCGGCTGGACCCAGCCCGGAGGACGGCCGCATGGCGAGCCTGAAGCGCTGGGCCGGGCGGGCGCGGCAGCGCGAGGCGCCACGCTTTATGTCACCCTGGAGCCGTGCTCGCATTTCGGCAAGTCGCCCCCTTGCGCCGATGCGGTGATCGCGGCCGGCATCAAACGGGTGGTGGCGGCGATCGAGGATCCCAATCCTGAAGTGGCGGGGCAGGGCCATGCGCGCCTGCGCGCCGCCGGAATCGCTGTGGACGTCGGCCTATGCGCGGCGGAGGCCGCGTTCGATCACGCCGGTCATTTCCGCCGCATCCGGGACAAGCGCCCGCATGTGATCCTCAAGCTCGCGGTCTCGCCGGACGGCAAGATCGGCGCAGCCGGCGGCAAGCCGGTCGCGATCACCGGCGAAGCCGTGCGCGACCGCGTGCATCTGCTCCGCGCGCAGAGCGACGCCATCCTGGTCGGGATCGGCACCGTGCTGGCGGACGATCCGCTTCTCACCTGCCGCCTGCCGGGCATGGCCGTGCGCTCGCCGGTCCGCGTGGTGCTCGACCACAGCCTGCGCATTCCGGGCGCGAGCAGGCTGGTCCGCACCGCGCGCGAAACACCGCTCTGGGTCGCCGGTTCTGAGCTCGCCGAAGCCGCCGCCGCAACGCGGCTCGGGGCGGCCGGCGCGCAAATCCTGCGCGTGCCGCCTAGCCGTGCATCCGGGCTCGATCTGGCGGCCGTGCTGCAAGCGCTGGCCGAGAAGGGCATCACGCGGCTGATGGTCGAAGGCGGCAGCCGCGTTGCGGCTTCGTTCGTGGCGGCCGATCTCGTCGACGAGATCTGGCTGTTCCGCGGCGCGGAAGAGGTCGGCCCTGGCGGCGTCGATGCGCTCGACGCATTGCCCCTGTCGCAAATCACGCAGTCGCAGACCTGGAAGGTTCATGCTAGCGAGACCTTCGGCAACGACAGTCTCACCATCTACGAGCGCGCGTAATGTTCACCGGCATTGTCACCGATATCGGCGAGATCGTCAGCTTCACGCCAACGGCGCAGGGGCAGCTGCACCGGCTGCGCATCGCCTGCGGCTACGATCAGAGCACGATTGCCGACGGCGCCTCGATTGCCTGCAACGGGGTTTGCCTGACCGTGGTCGCCTCCGGCGTTGCGGGTAGCAGGGACTCCAAGCAAAGGACCTGGTTCGACGTCGATACTGCGGCCGAGACGCTGGCGCTGACGACGGCCAAGCACTGGAAAGTGGGCACGAGGCTCAACCTCGAGCGTGCGCTGAAGATCGGCGACGAGCTCGGCGGCCACATCGTCGCCGGCCATGCCGACGGCGTTGCGACCATCGTCAGCCGTGAGGACTTGCCCGACATGGCGCGGTTCGAGCTCTCCACGACGCGGGAGCTGGCGCGTTTCATCGCCACCAAGGGCTCGATCACGCTCGACGGCGTCTCGCTGACGATCAATACAGTCAAAGACGTGAGCTTTTCTGTGCTGATCATCCCGCACACGCTGACGGTGACGACGATCGGCGGCTGGAAGGCGGGCGACGAGGTCAATATCGAGGTCGACCTGATGGCCCGCTACGCGGCGCGGCTGACGGAAATGAAGTGACGGCGAAGCCGTCATTCCGGGATGGTCCGAAGGACCAGACCCGGAATCTCGAGATTCTCAGGTGCGCAATTGCGCACCGAAGTTCGGCTCTTCGAGCCGCCCGGAATGACCGTGTCTTTAGAACTTGGCTTCCATGCTTCCGGCGACTACATAGCGCCGACCTCTTTCGAAACGGATTGAACGATGGCAGACGCGCGGCGCGCCCCCCTGAAGGACCAGACCGACATTTCCGGCGCACGTGCGCTGATCGTCGAGGCGCGGTTCTACGACGATCTCCAGGATGCGCTGCTCGAGGGGGCGGTGACCGAGCTGAAGGCGGCCGGCCTGACCCACGACGTCATCACGGTTCCCGGTGCGCTGGAGATTCCCACGGCCGTTGCCATCGCGGTCGATGCCGCGGCGGCGAACGGGAGGCCGTACGACGCGGTGATCGCACTCGGTTGCGTGATCCGCGGCGACACCATTCATTTCGAGATCGTCTCCCAGGAATCCTCGCGTGCGCTGATGGATCTCGCCGTGGCGCGGAAGCTGCCGCTCGGCAACGGCATTCTCACCGTCAACAATGAGGATCAGGCCTGGGCGCGGGCGCGCGCCAGCGATCTCAACAAGGGCGGCGATGCCGCGCGCGCGGCGCTGGCGATGCTGCGCATCAAGCGCCGGCTGGCGCAGGCCTGACGCCATGGCCGACAACCCCAGGAAGCCGGCAGGCGCTGCCGAGAAGAAGGCGAACCGGCGCGGTGCGGCGCGGCTGGCGGCCGTACAGGCGCTGTACCAGATGGACATCGCCGGCGCCGGCATCAACGACATCTTTGCCGAGTTCGAGAGCCACTGGCTCGGCAACGAGGTCGAGGGCGACACCTACCTGCCGGCCGAAGCGGCGTTTTTCCGCGACGTCGTCTCGGGCGTCGTGCGCGACCAGAAGAAGCTCGATCCCTTGATCGACGAGGCGCTGTCGAAGGGCTGGCCCTTGAAGCGGATCGAGGCCATCCTGCGGGCGGTGCTGCGGGCAGGGGCCTATGAGCTCCAGTATCGCAAGGACGTGCCGGGCCGCGTCGTCGTGTCCGAATATGTCGATGTCGCCAACGCCTTCGTCGACCGCGAGGAGACCGGCATGGTGAATGCAGTCCTCGACCAGATCGGCCGCCAGTTCCGCGGCGACGAGTTCGGGCGGGGGTAGGTGTCGGCGAGGGCGGTGAAGTGATGCGAAACGGCTGCCCCATTCTCCGTCGTCGTCACCCGCGAAGGCGGGTGATCCGGTACGCGGCGGCGGTCAAGCTTGACGAGAGACGTTGCGGTGTACTGGATCGCCCGGTCAAGCCGGGAGATGACACCTGGTCTTGGGGATGACGCCGATGTCCTCTCAAAGCCCCTCCGGCGAAGACTCCCTCATCGCGCGCTATTTCAAGCCGCTGGCGACCGACCCCGGAGCGTTCGGCCTGGTCGACGATGCCGCGGTGCTGTCCTCATCGGGCGAGGACATCGTCGTCACCACCGACGCCGTCGTCGAGGGCGTGCACTATCTTGCCAGCGATCCGCCTGACACCGTCGCACGCAAGGCGCTGCGGGTGAATCTGTCCGATCTCGCCGCCAAGGGCGCGCTGCCGGCCGGCTTCGTCCTGACGCTGGCATTGCGCAGCCAGGAGGATGCTTGGCTTCGTTCCTTTGCCGACGCGCTGGGCGAGGATGCCGGGAGCTTTGCGTGCCCGCTGCTCGGCGGCGATACGGTGTCGACCCCGGGCCCGCAGATGATTTCGATCACGGCCTTTGGCCGCGTGCCGAAGGGGCGGATGGTCGGCCGCACCGGCGCGAGGCCGGGCGATCGCATCCTGGTAACGGGGACGATCGGCGATGCGGCGCTCGGCCTCGACGTGCTCAAGGGCGGCGCCGCTGCCGCGGCGCTCGCGTCCGATGCAACCGCAAGGGAAGCTCTGGTCCGGCGCTATCGGGTGCCGCAGCCGCGCAACGTGCTGGCGCAAGCCGTGCGCGATCATGCGACTGCCGCGATGGACGTCTCCGACGGCCTCGCGGGCGACCTGGCCAAGCTTTGCGCAGCATCCGGGGTCTCCGCTTCGGTCGACGTGACGCGCGTGCCGCTCTCGGCCGCGGCGGCCGGCCTGCTCGCGGACAACGTCGCTTGCGTCGAGACGCTGCTTGCGGGAGGCGACGACTACGAGGTGCTATGCACCGCTGCGCCGGCGCAAAGCGAGGCGCTGATTGCCGCGGGCCAGGCCATGGGTGTTGCGGTCACCGCGATCGGCACGATTATGGAGGGTCACCAGCGGCCGCGCTTCCTGGACGGGCAGGGCCAGGAACTGTCCTTGACGCGGCTGTCCTACAGCCACTTCTAGGAATTGCTCCAAACCGGCATCTCAGTTCTCAGCACTTGAGCTGAAATACCAGCCGAGATCGGCGTTTTTGGCCCGATCCGGCGTTGCACCCTCAATTTGATTTTGGCAAGGTTGCCGCCGACTGAAGCCGCCCCTCTTGGGCAAGGGGCGGCTTTGTTCGAAATCAAGGCGCCTCACCGCACGACGGACAACAAAAGGCGCCGGGGGTACATCAAGGATCTGAGGCAAAAATCACATGACAGCATTATGGTTGATAGTGCTCTGCGGAGTGCTTTCTATCGCCTACGCGATTTGGGCGACGTCTTCGGTGTTGAGCGCGGATGCGGGGTCGCCGCGCATGCAGGAGATCGCAGGGGCGGTGCGCGAAGGCGCACAGGCTTATCTGCGCCGCCAATACACCACGATCGGTATCGTCGGCATCGTCATCTTCGTGCTGCTCGCCTATTTCCTTGGGGTCTATGTCGCGATCGGGTTCGCCATCGGCGCCATCCTGTCCGGTGCCGCAGGCTTCATCGGCATGAACGTCTCGGTCCGCGCCAACGTGCGCACCGCCCAGGCCGCGACGACATCGCTCGCCGGCGGCCTCGAACTCGCCTTCAAGGCGGGGGCCATCACCGGGCTTCTGGTGGCGGGGCTCGCGCTGCTGGGCGTGACGCTTTATTTCGCCTTCCTGGTCCATTCGCTGAAGCTTGCGCCCGACAGCCGTGTCGTGGTCGACGCCCTGGTGGCGCTCGGCTTCGGCGCCTCGCTCATCTCGATCTTCGCCCGTCTCGGCGGCGGCATCTTCACCAAGGGTGCTGACGTCGGCGGCGACCTCGTCGGCAAGGTCGAGGCCGGCATTCCCGAAGACGATCCACGCAACCCGGCCACCATCGCCG
>JAEYTQ010000392.1 GCA_023433965.1 Pseudomonadota bacterium
GAACTTGGTGCGGCAGCCAGCCGAGCAGAAATGGAAGGTCTCGCCGTGATGTTCGAAGCGGTGCTTCGAGGTCGCGGGATCGACGCTCATGCCGCAGACGGGGTCCTTGACCTTGGTCGCGCCGTCAGCGCCGGGCTGATGGGCATGGTCGCCGTGGCCGCCGCAGCATGAGGAAGCCGCAGTCTTGACGGGCGGCGCCGCCGCCTTGCTCGAACAGCCGCAGCCGGAATGCGTTTCCGCGTCGTGATGATGCCCGTGCTTCGCGTCGCTCATTGCCTTGCTCCGGCCCTGTCCTCGGGGGGCTTGTAACCCAAACCCGGTAGGGGTATATAGACGCCATGCGCAAGGACATCAAGGCATCGGTTGGAAAACGTCTCGGCCGGATCGAGGGCCAGGTTCGCGGCCTTTCGAAAATGGTAGAGGAAGACCGCTACTGCATCGACATTGTCACGCAGATATCGGCGGTGCGCGCCGCGCTGCGCCGGGTCGAGGAGGAGATCCTGAAGGATCACGTCGCTCATTGCGTCGAGCACGCCATCGCGAGCGGCGACAAGGCCGACCAACGCGCAAAGATCGCGGAGCTGATGGCGGTGATCGGACGGGCGGAGCGGTAGCGCAGGCGCTCTCGCCACCGTCACTGCGAGGCGCTCTTGCGACGAAGCAATAGCGGCGGAGCGAATTGCGCAAGACTTCCTTGGCGTCGTCCGGCCCTTCGCGGGATGACGGTGGCCTATGCCGCCAGCTCGCGCGCCCGGGCGCGGTAGGTCGCGAGCTCGCTCAGTTGCACGAAATGCTCGGAGAACTTGGTGCTCATCGCCGGAAGGCGCGCGCTCACTTCTTCAACGGGAATTTCAGCCGACGCCGCTTCGTCAATCGCTTCAGGAACGAGCGGCGGCGCCAAGAGCGCTTCTGGAAACACACTGAATGAGCCCGCTACCTCCTCGAGCGGCTTCTGCTTGTCGGCCCAGTGCAGGGCGGTGTAGTCGAAGCCGTGCACGATGGTGGGTTTGACGACTTCGAAATAGGGCGAGATGTCGAAGTCGCGGGGCATGTAGAGCGAGGAATCGCGGATGTGCAGGATCTCGCGGCGGGCGGCGCGGCTGCCGGCCTTGGTGATCTTCGGCAGGATCGGATAACGCACCGCGTCGAACGCCTGCGCGATCAGGGCCGAGCAGATGATCTTGGTCGGGTCGCCCGAGCCGATCGCGATCATGCGCCGGCGCCAGCGCTGCGGGATCGGCATCGGGAAGAGGTAGCGCATGAGGTCGACGATGTTCTTGGTGTCGTAGCCGAAGCCGATGCGGTTGATCGCATAGCGGCAGACCGTGGTGCGGTCCTCATAGGACAGACCGACAGGGCGGCAGAGGCGGGTGTGGTAGGGGAAATATTTCGACAGCGGCGCCGAGGTGACGCCTTCGCCGATATTGGCCTCGATCAGCACATGCGGCTCGCCGTCGGGCTCCTCCGCACCCGCGACCGGGCCGACATAGAGCGCGGCATGCGACCAGGTCGACTGCGTCAGATATTTGATGATGCCGGAGATGCGGTTGTTGCCCTCGACCAGCAGCACGTCGCCGGGCTCGATGACGCCGCGCAGATGCTCGGGGTCGCTCGGGGTGAACGGCTCGTAGCCCGGCACCTCCTTTGAGAGGTACGCGGCAATCAGCTTGCCGACCGAATCCAGGACCGTCCCCATGTCGAACTCCCCCCCACGGCCTTTTCCGGCCGTCTTTTTCCCTTCTCTATCATGGTCGAAACGTGTTGCAATTCGGTTCATCGGTCTGTGAGATCAAGCATGATTGATTCACCATGATGGTTGCTGCGCAACATCAGATACGGCAAGGTTCGCGGGCTGTTCCCGTTCGCCGCAAGTCCCCGGAAACCATGTCATGACAATCACGCGCCGCGGTTTCCTTGTCGCGTCGACGGCCTTTGCCGCGACGCCGGTCCTGCGCGCGACCGCCGCCCCTTTGCCTCGCGATGCCGACATCGTCGTGATCGGTGCGGGGGCCGCCGGGATAGCTGCAGCGCGGCGCATCATGGCGACGGGCCGCAAGGTCGTGGTGGTCGAAGCGGCATCGCAGATCGGCGGCCGCTGCATCACCGACAGCACCACCTTCGACACGCCGTTCGACCGCGGTGCGCGCTGGATGTACAATCCCGACACCAACCCGATGATCCGGCTGGCGCGCAGCCTCGGGCTCGACGTGCTGCCGGCACCAATGGGCCAGAAGATGCGCATCGGCCGCCGCAACGCGCGCGCCGGCGAAACCGAGCAGTTCCTTGCGGCGCTGGTGCGCGCCAACCGCGCCATCGACGAGGCCGCGCGCGGCAAGCTCGATACCTCCTGCGCGTCCGTGCTGCCCAAGGATCTCGGCGATTGGGCCGGCGCGGCCGAGTTCATGCTGGGCGCGGGCTTCGCAGGGAAGGACCTGAAGGAGCTGTCCGCGATCGACAAGGGACGCGCGCAGGACCGCAACGCGGCGATCTCCTGCCGCCAGGGCCTCGGCACGCTGATCACGAGGCTCGGCGAGCAGGCGCCGGTGGCGCTGTCGACCCCCGCGAGCCGCATCGCCTGGAGCAATCGCGACGTCAGCGTGGAGACGCAGGCCGGCAAGATCGCCGCGCGCGCCGTCGTCGTCACGGTCTCGACCAACGTGCTGACCTCGGGCGCGATCAAGTTCACGCCCGACATTCCCAAGCGCACGCTGGACGCGGCATCGAAGCTCAGCCTCGGCAGCTACGATCGCATCGTGCTGCAATTGCCGGGCAATCCGCTGGGCCTGTCGCGCGACGATATCCTGGTCGAGCAGAGCAATTCGACGCGCACGGCGCTGATGTTCGCCAATATCGGCGGCTCCTCGCTGTGCTCGATCGACGTCGGCGGCTCGTTCGGCCGCGATCTGTCCGAGCAGGGCGAGAAGGCCATGGCGGCCTTCGCCAGGGAGTGGATCACGAAGCTGTTCGGCAGCGAAGCCGCTTCCGCGGTCCAGAAGTCCAGCGCGACGCGCTGGAATGCCTCGCCCTACGTCATGGGGGCGATGTCGGCCGCCTCGCCCGGCGGCCAGCTCGCGCGAAGGGTCCTCAGCGAGCCTGTTGGCAATGTGTTCCTCGCCGGCGAAGCCACCCATGAGACGCTCTGGGGCACCGTGGACGGTGCCTGGGAAAGCGGCGAACGCGCGGCGGACGCGGCTTTGCGCAAGATCGGCGCGCTCAAGAACGAGCCCGCCGACGTGCCGACACAATCGACGAAGAAGCGCCGCGTGCCGCGGCAATAGGGCTGGTTATCGCAGCACACCATCCAGCGC
>JAEYTQ010000414.1 GCA_023433965.1 Pseudomonadota bacterium
CTCGATCATGGACTATCTGATCTGGAACGAGATCCCGACCGTGCTCGGCAACCTCGTCGGCGGCCTCGCCTTCACCGGCATGACGCTTTATGCCACGCACGTCATGACGTTGCCGAAGCGTCAGGTCGACAGGGCCGCGAAGCCCCGCGTGGCGGCCTGATCGAATATGTCTCGACCGGGGAGCCGCGCCCGATCAGGGTGTGGCTCCTCCCTGCCGGGGATGACGATGACCCGCGGACTCCTGATTTCGGTCGGCCAGCATTCCGACAAGGGTCGCAAGCCCGTCAACCAGGACTTTCACGGCGTCCTGATTCCGGAGGAGCCGCTGCTCGGCCTGAAGGGCATTGCGGCCGTCCTCGCCGACGGCATCTCCTCCAGCACGGTGAGCCAGATCGCCAGCGAGTCGGCGGTCAAGAGCTTCCTGATGGACTATTACTGCACGTCGGAATCCTGGACGGTGAAGACCTCCGCGCGCCGCGTGCTGGAGGCGACCAATTCCTGGCTGCATGCGCAGACGCGCAAGAGCCAATACGCCTATGACCGCGACAAGGGCTATGTCTGCACCCTCAGTGCCATGGTCATCAAGGCGACCACCGCGCACGTCTTCCATGTCGGCGATTGCCGCATCTACCGCGTCGCCGGCAAGGCGCTGGAGCAGCTGACCGATGATCACCGCATCATCGTCTCGTCCGAGCAGACCTATCTCGGCCGGGCGCTCGGCATCAATCCGCAGCTCGAGATCGACTACCAGGCGTTCGAGATCGAGGCCGGTGACACCTTCCTGCTGGCCACCGACGGCGCCTACGAGTTCGTCGACGCGCGTTTCGTCACGAGCGCGCTCAGCGAACATGCCGACCTCGACGCGGCGGCGAAGGCCATCGTCGAGGAGGCCTACCGGCGCGGCAGCGACGACAACATCACCGTCCAGATCCTGCGCGTCGACGCGGTGCCGCAGCGCGATCCGGCCGGCATCTTCAACCAGAGCTCGGAATTGCCGCTGCCGCCGCTCCCGGAGCCGCGCGCGATCTTCGACGGCTACAGGATCGTCCGCGAGGTCCACGGCAGCAGCCGCAGCCATATCTATCTTGCCGTCGATACAGAGACCGGGCAGCCGGTCGCGCTCAAGCTGCCGTCGGTCGACCTGCGCGACAACGCCGCCTATCTCAAGCGCTTCCTGATGGAGGAGTGGATCGCGCGGCGGATCGACAGCCCGCATGTGCTCAAGCCGCTGTCACAGTCGCGGCGGCGCAGCTATCTCTACGTCGCGACCGAATTCGTCGAGGGGCAGACTTTGAAGCAATGGATGACCGACAATCCCCGCCCCGATCTCGAAACCGTGCGCGGGATCATCGAGCAGATCGCTGCGGGCCTGCGCGCCTTCCATCGCATGGAGATGCTGCATCAGGACCTCAGGCCGGACAACATCCTGATCGACAAGACCGGCACCGCCAAGATCATCGACTTCGGGTCGGTCAGGGTTGCCGGCGTGGCGGAGGCGGCACCGCAAGGCGAAGCCGACGAAATCCTGGGCACGGTCCAGTACACGGCGCCGGAGTATTTCCTTGGACAAGGCGGCTCGCCGCGCTCCGACATGTTTTCGCTGGCCGTGATCTGCTACCAGATGCTGACGGGAAAGCTGCCCTACGGCACCCAGATCGCCAGGATCCGCCGCAAGGCGGATGTGCGGCGGCTCCAGTATCGTCCGGCCGACGACGACCGCAACGTGCCCGCCTGGGTCGACGGCGCACTCCGGCGTGCGCTCCATCCCGACCCCTACAAGCGGCACGAGGATCTCTCGGAATTCATCTTCGAGCTGCGCACGCCAAACCCGGCCTATCTCGACCCCCGCATCACGCCCCTTCTCGAGCGCAGTCCGCTGATGTTCTGGAAGCTGACGACGGCGGCGCTCGCCTGCGCCGTCGTCGTGCTGCTGGCGATGCTGCACGCGCGCTGATCAGGCTAGCCGCTCGCCACATGATCGGTGGCGAGCGATGCCACCCCCCTGATCAAGAGACCCTTAGCCGACGGCCGCGATCTCGGCGACGAAGTCGCGATAAGAGCGCAAGGGACGGCCCAGCAAGTCGGTCAGCCGCTCGACGTCACCCGCCTCGGGGATCATTCCCTCCGTGAGAAAGCGCTCGCTCATCACGCGCATGTCGAAGGCCATCCAGGCGGGCATGAACTGGCGGAGGTTCTTCTCGAATCCCGCGGTGTCGTCGCCGCCATAGGCGACGGCGCGCCCGAGCACGTCCGACCAGATTGCAGCGGCCTTCGCACCTGTCAGCGTGTCGGGACCGACGAGATTGACGCGCTGGAGCGGAAGCGGCATGGCCGACGTCTCGCGGCGGACCAATTCGATCGCAGCGACCTCGCCGATGTCGCGCGCGTCGATCATCGCCAGTCCCTTGCTGCCGATCGGCATCGGATAGACGCCGTGCGCAGTCACCACATCCTTGATCATGAGCTCGTTGTTCATGAAATAGGCGGGGCGCAGGATGGTCGCGTTGAAACCCATCTGCTCGATCATGCGCTCGACGCCGAACTTGCCGGCGAAGTGCGGCACGTTCACGTAGCGATCGCTGTGAATGACCGACAGATAGACGAACCGCTCAACGCCGGCCTCGCGGGCGAGGTTGAGCACAGTCAGGGCCTGGGTGAATTCGTCCGGCACTACGGCGTTGAGCAGGAACAGCGTGGAGACGCCAGAGAGCGCGCTGCGCAGGGAGTCGACGTCCAGCAGATCGCCCTGGGCGACGGCGACACTCGCCGGGAAGCCGGCCTTCGCAGGATTTCGGACCAATGCGCGCACCTCGGCGCCTCGCTTGACGAGCTGCTCGACGACGTGGTGGCCGATCGTGCCGGTGGCACCGGTAACGAGGATAGTCATGGGATCACTCCGGTTTGGTGGTTGAGACACCCGGAAATTAGTGGTCCACATGCGATCCGATAGACGCTATATTTGGACAGACCGTTTCACCGGTGGAACAGATGGATTTGCTCGCCCTTGCCGACTTCAATCTCGTCGCCCGCCACGAAGGCTTCGGAAAGGCCGCGCGCGCCGCAGGACGCCCGAAAGCGACCTTGTCCCGGCGCGTGTCCGAACTCGAGAACAGCCTGGATCTGCGTTTGTTCGAGCGCGGTGGGCGCACTCTGAAAC
>JAEYTQ010000443.1 GCA_023433965.1 Pseudomonadota bacterium
GGCGGCGGCGAGGACGATCCGAACGAACGCCTCACTTCTCCATGGCTTCATAGACCAGCTGCTTTAGGGTTCGCTGCACGCGCTGGCGCTCGCTCGGGGTCTGCTCCAGCAGCAGGAAGAACATGTCCTGCTTGCGATCAACCACCAAATAGCAACCGCTGGCGCCGTCCCATTTCAATTCCCCGAGATCGCCGGGCGGCGGAGGTTTGGCATTACCCGGATCGGTGCGCACGGCAAACCCAAGTCCCATGCCAAAGCCGTCACCGGGAAAATAGAAGTAGTCCCGCTCAACGCCGGAGTCCTTGCCGGCATGGTCCGATGCCATCAGCTCAAACGTCTGCGGGCTGAGATAGGTCTTGCCCTCGAACTTTCCTCCATTGACCAGCATCTGCGCAAAGCGGGAAAAGTCCGCCATGGTCGAAACCATGCCGCCGCTGGCGGATTCCCACTTCTGGCGAACCTCAGTCCTGTACTCGCGGCCGACGCGGAAATTGCTGTCGTTCGGCAGCGGCTGGGCGAGCCGTTTCAGCCTCTCCGGTTCGGTGACGAAGAAGCCTGTATCGGTCATACCGAGCGGATCGAGCAGCTTTTCCTTCTCGAGTTCGAACAATGTCTTTCCGGACACGATTTCCATGATCCGCGCCAGAATGTCAGTGGAATGGCCGTACTGCCAGAGCGCGCCGGGTTGATTGTGCAGCGGCAGCTTGGCGATCCGCTCGGCGAACTCGGCGAGATCGAATTCGCCCGCGTAGATGTTAGCGTCGCGATAGGCCTTGCGAACCAGACTATCGCCGTAGAAACCGTAGGTTATCCCGGAGGTATGGCGCATCAGATCGAGAACGGTAATGGGCCGGGCCAGTGGTACCAGCTCGAGCGTCTTGGTGCCGTCCTCGGCCTTCTTCTCCTCACCGACCTTCACATTTGCAAAGGAGGGAATGTATTTCGAAACGGGATCGTCGAGCTTGATCTTTCCGTCCTGGATCAGTTGCATCGCCACAACGGAGGTGATCACCTTGGTTAGCGACGACAGGCGGAAGATGGTCTTGTCGGTGATCGGGGCCTTGCTGACGACGTCCTGCACGCCGAACACTTCGTGGTAGACCGGCTTGCCATGCTGCTGGATGAGCACGTTTGCACCGGCGATCTTTCCCGTCGCGACCTCGTTCTTGAAGAACTCGGTGATCCTGGCGAGCTTCTCCTGATTGAAGCGCGCGCCGGCCGGAATCTCGTAGGTGCCCTCGGCCCGTACAAACGACATTGCGCCAAGCGATAGAAGCGCACCGCAGGCGAGTGCACGCAGCCCAGATCGTAAAGTCATATCCCCTCCCCGGAACATGGTCCGCCGGAGTGTACTGGCCGCGCGGTCAGGCACAAGGGCCGCTGTGTCGCTCCAGCGCCTCCGCATGGAGCTTGGCGCTCGGCTCGGAGAAGCAGCACAACACCGCGCGGGCAAGGCTTGGCGCCAAAGCGAGCCCTTCGATCGTCGTGCGCACCGCGATGGTGGCCGCCCGGTCGGCAGGGAAGTGATAAATGCCGGTCGAAATCGCCGGAAATGCCACCGAGGTCAGCTTGTGCTCGCCGCACAGCTCCAGGGAGCGGCGATAGCAGGAGGCGAGCAAGTCGTCCTCGCCGCGGTTGCCGCCGTTCCAGACCGGTCCGACGGTGTGGATCACATGCGCGGCCTTGAGCCGATAACCCCTGGTGATCTTGGCGTCGCCCGTCTCGCAGCCGTGCAGCATGCGGCATTCGGCGAGGAGCTCGGGCCCGGCAGCCCGATGGATCGCCCCATCCACGCCGCCCCCGCCGAGCAGCGTCGTGTTGGCGGCGTTGACGATGGCGTCAACACCGAGTGTCGCGATGTCGGCAACGATGACCTCGAGTTCGGCGCCGCCAATCCGGCGCGTCAGCACGGTCACGTCGTCAGGCCGCGACGACGACGCCCTTCTCGGAGAGGAGCTGCTGCAGCTCGCCAGCCTGGAACATCTCGCGGACGATATCGCAGCCGCCGACGAACTCGCCCTTCACGTAGAGCTGCGGAATGGTCGGCCAGTTCGAGTATTCCTTGATGCCGTTGCGCAGCTCGGCGGACTCGAGAACGTTGAGGCCCTTATAGCCGACACCGATATGATCCAGGATCTGGACGACCTGGCCGGAGAAACCGCACTGCGGAAATTGCGGCGTACCCTTCATGAACAGAACCACGTCGTTCGACTTCACTTCATTGTCGATGAATTCCGCGATGCTCATATCCGTGTCCTTCTGGGGCAGAGCCCTCACCAATTGCTTCGGGCCGGCTCCGCCGATTTAACCCGATACCTACCCATATATGTAGCCCAAACCGTTGTGCATCCAAAGTAAAATGGCGGCGACGGGATCGGGGCGGCCGGCTTGCCCGGCGCCGGGTCGATAGGCTGACGACATCAATATCATCGCCGCAGAGGACTTTCATACCGTAACGGAGCCCCTATCTAGGACGAACCCTGTTCATGGAACCGGGTCACGCCAACAACGTTCTCTTGTCCTGTCTGGAGAAAAACGTGACGAAACAAGCCACCGCCACGGCGACCGCCCCGCTTTCGTCACCGTCCGCCCAGGGCGGCCTTTCCCAGAGGCTGGCTGAAGCGTTTATTGCGGTCAGGAACGAGACCGAACGCCGGGCCGCGCCGCTCTCGCCGGAGGACCAGCAGATCCAGTCCATGCCCGATGCGAGCCCGGCCAAATGGCACCGCGCCCATACCACCTGGTTCTGGGAGCAATTCCTACTCGGCGAGCACGCGGCAGGCTATCGGCCCTTCCACCCCGATTTTGCGTTCCTGTTCAATTCCTATTACGTCAGCGCCGGCCCGCGACATGCCCGCAACCACCGCGGCGACATCACCCGTCCGAGCGCCGACGAGGTCGGGGCCTATCGCAGAC
>JAEYTQ010000444.1 GCA_023433965.1 Pseudomonadota bacterium
GCTCTGACTACATCTGGCCGCGTACCTCCAACAAGATTGCCCGCAAGCACGTCGAGAACGTGCTGAAGGGCAAGGTCGTCGGCGAGGAGTATTATGCGCTCGGCTCGACCCAGTTCAACTCGGTCATCAACAAGATCAAGCTGACCAAGCCGGACGTGATCTTCACCGACGTCGTCGGCGGCTCCAACGTCGCTTTCTACAAGCAGCTCAAGGCGGCCGGCATCGATCTCTCCAAGCAGGCGCTGCTCACGATCTCGGTGACCGAAGACGAGATCGACGGCATCGGCGGCGAGAACATCGCGGGCGCCTATGCCTGCATGAAGTACTTCCAGTCGCTCGACAACGCCAACAACAAGGCTTTCGTCTCGGCCTTCAAGAAGATGTGGGGCGAGAAGACCGTGATCGGAGACGTCACCCAGGCTGCCTATCTCGGCCCGTGGCTGTGGAAGTTGACGGTCGAGAAGGCCGGCTCCTTCGACGTCGACAAGATCGCCACGGCGTCTACGGGTGTTGAGTTCAAGGGCGCGCCGGAAGGCTATGTGCGCATCCACGAGAACCATCATCTCTGGTCGAAGACCCGCGTTGGCCGCGCCAAGCTCGATGGCCAGTTCGAGCTGATCTACGAGACCGCCGATCTGGTCGAGCCGGATCCGTTCCCGAAGGGCTATCAGTAAGCGACGACATCCGTCGCGCTTCCTCCCACAGACCAAGCCGCTCCCTGGCGTGGATTGCAACTCCATGCCTCAAGCCCCCGCGTCGCGAGTCTGCATCGCGACGCGGGACCCTCATCCGCGACGGAGGACAATTGATGTTCGGCGACTACTCGCTTGGTGATCTCGGCTCCATCTTCGTCATGCAGGGGTTTGCCGGACTGATCCTGTTCTCCGTCTACGTTCTGATGGCGCTCGGCCTCGCGATCATCTTCGGCCAGATGGGCGTCATCAACATGGCCCATGGCGAGTTCATGATCCTCGGGGCCTACGTCACCTGGATGACCTCAAATCTCTTCCAGTCCTATTTGCCGGGCCTGTTCAGCGGCTACTTCTTTCTCGCGATGATTCTCGCCTTCTTCGCCTCCGGCGCGCTGGGGATGGTGGTGGAGTGGGTGCTGATACGGCACCTCTACAAGCGCCCGCTGGACACGCTGCTCGCGACCTGGGGCCTCAGCCTGATGCTGCAACAGGCCTATCGCTCGGTGTTCGGCGCGCGCGAGGTCGGCGTCGAGCTGCCGCAGTGGATGCTGGGTTCGCTGCGCGTCACCGACAGCATCGAGGTGCCGATCAACGGTGTCTTCGTGATGTGTCTGACCGTGCTGATCACCATCGCGGTCGCCTACGTTCTCTACATGTCGCGCTGGGGCCGCCAGGTACGCGCAGTCGTGCAGAACCGCATCATGGCCGGCGCGGTCGGCATCAACACCGAGAAGGTTGACCGCTACACCTTCGGACTCGGCTGCGGCATCGCGGGCGTCGCCGGCAGCGCCTTCACCATGATCGGCTCGACCGGACCGACCTCCGGCCAGCTCTACATCGTCGATACGTTCCTGGTCGTCGTGTTCGGCGGCGCCGCCAGCCTGCTCGGCACAATCGCCTCCGCCTTCTCGATCTCGCAGACGCAATCGACGCTCGAATTCTTCATGTCGGGCTCGATGGCCAAGGTGCTCACGCTGCTCGCGGTCGTCGGCATCCTGATGCTGCGCCCGCAGGGTCTCTTCGCCCTCAAGGTTCGCAAATAGAGAGAAGCAGGCAAGTCATGGTCATCAACTCACGCTTCTTCAATCGATCCGAACTGATGGGTTTCATCGCGCTCGCCGCGGTGCTGTTCGTGATCCTGCCGCTGACGCTCGACGTGTTCCGTCTCAATCTGGTCGCGAAGTATCTGACTTACGCCTTCGTCGCGCTCGGCCTGGTGTTGTGCTGGGGATATGGCGGCATCTTGAGCCTCGGGCAGGGCGTGTTCTTCGGCCTCGGCGGATATTGCATGGCAATGTTCCTCAAGCTCGAGGCCTCGAGCGTAGAGAACCCCAAGATCCAGTCGACGCCCGGTATCCCAGACTTCATGGACTGGAATCAGATCACGGCGCTGCCGCTGTTCTGGCAGCCGTTTCACAGCCTCACCTTCACCATCCTCGCCATCATCCTGGTCCCCGGCCTGTTCGCCCTGATCATCGGCACCGCGATGTTCAAGCGCCGCGTCGGCGGCACCTATTTCGCGATCATCACCCAGGCCGTCGCCGCCATCCTGACCATCCTGATCGTCGGGCAGCAGGGCTATACCGGTGGTATCAACGGCATGACCGATCTGCGCACGCTCAAGGGTTGGGACATCCGGCCCGACCACGCCAAGGTCATCCTGTACTTCGTCGAGGTGGTGCTGCTGTTCGCCTGCATCGGCATCGCGCAGTTCATCCGCCTGACCAAGCTCGGCCGCATTCTCGTGGCGATGCGCGAGCAGGAGGACCGCGTCCGCTTCTCCGGCTACAGCGTCGCCAACTTCAAGATCTTCGCCTTCTGCATGGCGGCGGTCTTCGCTGCGATCGGCGGCGC
>JAEYTQ010000466.1 GCA_023433965.1 Pseudomonadota bacterium
GAGAGATGCTGCCAGAGCGCGCCGGAGACCGCGATCTGATAGATCGCGCGGGCGATGGCGGAGGGCGGCGGCAGAAACAGCGCATTGACGAGGCCGGCGCTGCCCGCGGCCTGCCAGATCGCGATGACGAGGCCGAGCGCGATCCAGCCGCCGAAGCGGCTCGACTCCGGAACGAAGCCGGCACCGCGAAACTGGACGCGGCGCGGCGCTTCGTCCTTCGCAGATTGGTCCGCGCGCTCAAGCATGCTGGACCTCGCGTTCGGCGTCGATCGCCTCGTTGCGGATCAACGACCAGATCCGGTCTTGCAGCACCAGCAGCTTCTCGCGCGCCGCCGCTCCGCCGCGCTCGGTGCGCGTCATCGGCACGGTCACGACCTCGCGGATGCGGCCCGGCCTCCGCGACAGCACCACGATACGGTCGGCGAGCCGCGCGGCCTCTTCGAGATTGTGGGTGACGTAGACCGCGGCCATGCCGTCGTCGGCGAGCAGGCGGACGAAATCCTCCATTAAGAGCTCGCGGGTCTGTGAGTCCAGCGCCGACAGCGGCTCGTCCATCAGCAGGATCGCGGGCTTCACCGCAAGAGCGCGCGCGATTCCGACGCGCTGGCGCATGCCCCCGGACAGCTGCTTTGGATAGGTCTGACGGAAATCGGTCAGGCCGGTGCGGCGCAGGGCATCCTCGACCAGCGCGCGACGCTGTGCGGCCGGGAGCCCGGTGTGCAGCAGCGGAAATTCGACGTTCTCCTCGACATTGGCCCAGGGCAGCAGCGCGAAATCCTGAAACACGAAAGTGAGCGGATTGAGGCTGTCCGCCAGCGGCGCGCCGCGCAGCTCCGGCGCGCCGGAGGTTGGCTGCAACAGCCCGCCGAGGATCGACAGCAGCGTGCTCTTGCCGCAGCCGGACGGACCGACGACCGCCACCACCTCGCCGGCACCGACGGCGAAGGAGACGTCGTCGAGCACGGCGAGATCGCCGAAGCGGTGGGTGATATGGCTGGCGATCAGGTCCATGAGACACCTTCACTTGCTCCGTCATTCCGGGGCGGCTCGAAGAGCCGAACCCGGAATCTCGAGATTCCCGGTCTGGTCCTTCGGGCCATCCCGGAATGACAGCGACGGTCAATCCGCCTTCACATAGTCCTTCGCGACGATCGCATTCACGTCGAATCCCTTGTCCACGAATCCCTGCTCCTGCATCCATTTGATCTGGTTGTCGACGTTCTTCACGTCCAGCTTGCCGTCTGGATCGATATAGGCGCAATTGCCGACCACCTGCTCGACCGGCAGATTGGTGTATTTGGCGATGATCTCCAGCAGCGGCTTCGTCTCCGCGTTGATCGGAGCGGCGCCGTCTTTCATCGCAGCGAGGATGACGTCGTGATATTCGCGGTCGGCCTTGGCCAGCGCGCCGAGCAGTCTGGTCACCAGCGTCTTGTTGGCAAGCGTCTTGGGCGAAGCGAACACCGCACCCAGCTGCCACGGCGTTTCGTCGCCGACCCAGCCCAGGAACTTCGCGCCGCCCTCGTCCATCAGCTTTCGCGCCGTGGAGATCGGCAGTAGCGCGGCATCGACCGTCTCGCCCTTCAGCGCGGCGGCGACGTTCGACAGCGACTGCAACGGCACGATCCGCACGTCGGCCAGCTTGAAGCCGTATTTGTCGGCGAGCAGGCCGAGCGAATAGTGAAAGCTCGATCCCACCTGCGTCATCGCCACACGCTTGCCGGCGAGATCCCTCGGCGTCTTCAGGCCCCTCGCATAGGCGTTGTTGCTCGCGAAATAGCCGATCAGGGGATAGCCGGGCTTCTCGCGGCTCATGCCGCCGATCACCTTCAGCACGCCCTTGCCGGCGAGATTGTAGAGACCGGCGGTGAAGGCAGTGATGCCGAAATCGACATCGCCCGACGTGGTCGCGACCGCGATGGGTTGGGCCGCGTCGAAGAATCTCAGCTCGACCGCGAGTCCCGCCTCGCGAAAGTAGCCCTTGTCCTGCGCGATGAAGACGGGCGCGGAGGACGACAGGCGGAGCACGCCGATCCTGGCCTTCAGCGCGTCCTCGGCCCGCGCCGCGCCCATCGCCACGACCGCCACAAGGCCCGCCATCGCGAGCCGCGCCATCCCGATCATTCCAATTCCTCTCGTGGTTGACTTGCGGTCCGCTCCAGGCCGTCAGGCAGCGCCTGGTCACGCCCGATCAGGGCGCCTCGTTGTTTCAACGTTTCCTGCAATTTTTCAATGGGATTGTCACGCGCACGCGGCGGAACCGGGAGGCTCCGTCGATCAGCCGGCTCGTCCCATCGTCGCAAGATCAATGTTGCCCGCGGTCGCGGGACCTGAGACAACGGCAGGGATGGATTCGATGATCGCCAAATTCTCTGTCGCCGCCCTGATCGCCCTCGCGCTCCCGGCTGCACCCGCTTTCGCTGTCGAGCAGAACTGCCGATTCATTCAGGCCAAGCCTGATCGAGAGGCCTGCTACAGGCGCCAGGAGGACGAGCTCGCGGCCAAGCGCAAGCCGGAGCCGCGGCGTGACAGCATTGCGCTCGAATCGCTGCGTGAGATGCGGCAGGACGACGACGCGGTCTATCGCAGCATCAACAACATCTGCCGCGGCTGCTGAAGATCAAGCTTTCCCGCCGCCCCACCTCGCCGCTCGCTTCTCCGCAAACGACGCCAACCCCTCCGCTGCCTCCGCGGTCTGGCGCTTGCGCGAATGCAGCTGCACGAGCCGGGTGTAGGCGGCATCGTCCACGGCCATGCCGCCGAACGAGCTCTCCAGCGCGAGCTTCTTGGTCTCGGCCATCGCTGCCGGTCCGTTGGCCAGCAGCTGCTCGACCACCTTGGCGCCGGCGGCCTCGAGTTCAGCCAGCGGCACCACCTCGTGAACGAGGCCGATCCGGCGGGCGTCCTCGGCGCCGAAACGTTCGCCGGTCAGTGCGTAGCGGCGGACTTGCCGTACACTAATGGCATCGCAGAGCTGCGGGATGATGATCGCGGCGGTGAGCCCCCAGCGCACCTCTGTAATGGAGAACAGAGCGTTGTCCGCGGCAATCACGACGTCGCAGGCCGCGATGACGCCGGTGCCGCCGCCGAAGCAGCCGCCCTGCACCAGCGCGACGGTCGGCACCGGCAGCGTGTTGAGCCGCTGCACGGCTTCGAAAGTCGCCCGCGAGGCCGTCTCGTTGGCTTCAGCGGATTGCGGCCGCACGCCGTTGATCCATTTAAGATCGGCGCCGGCCTGAAAGTGCTTGCCGTTGCCCCTGAGCACGACGACGCGCAAGGCCGGCTTTCTGCCGAGATCGTCCATGGCCGCGAGCACGCCTGCTATCAGGGCTCCGTCATAGGCGTTGTTGACCTCCGGCCGGTTCAACGTGACGGTCGCGACCCCGCGTTCATCGAGGGTCCACAGCACGGGGCTGGCAGTCATCGGCGATCCCTCCGGTCGTTTGTTGGCCCGGCACTATGGCCGAGGCGGCGTCGCTTGATCCATAGCTTTCCAGCGTGGGGCGGTCGCGTCCATCGCATGGCGGCTTGTGTCATGCTGGCGCCGGGCGGCATTCGAGAGATCAGGGACGGGACATCACATGCGCATCTGCATTTTTGGCGCAGGCGCCGTCGGCAGCCATATCGCGGTACGGCTGGCGCGGGCCGGGCATGAGGTTTCATGCGTGATGCGGGGTGCACATTTGGAGGCGGCGCGTGACGGCGGCCTCAAGCTGCGGGTCGGCGATTCCGAGGTGAGTGCCAAGGTGAACGCGTCCGGCGATCCGGCCCAGCTCGGCGCGCAGGACGTCGTGATCTCGACGCTGAAGGCCACCGCCCTGACGGGCCTGGTGTCCAGCATCAAGCCATTGCTGCAGGACGACACGGCCATCGTGTTCGCGCAGAACGGCATTCCCTGGTGGTACGGGATCGGCCTGCCGCCGCGGCATCCGACGCCGCCGGACATTTCCTTCCTCGACCCCGGCGGCCGCCTGCGCGCCTGCATCCCGAAGGAGCGCATCACCGGCGGCGTCGTGTTCTCCTCAAACGAGGTGATCGCACCCGGCGTGGTGCAGAACCTGACCCCGGACCGCAACCGCCTCCTGATCGGCGAATGCGACGACCGCAATTGCGAGCGCATCACGAAGCTCCGCAATGTCTTCAATGACGCGCGCCTCGAATCGCCCCCGGTCGCCGAGATCCGCGAGGCGATCTGGTCAAAGTTGCTGACCAACATGTCGCTCTCGGTGCTGTGCCTGCTCACCGGCCAGACCGCACGCGGTGTGCGCGACGACCCCGCCTTTGCCGAGGTGATCCCGCGCATGCTGAACGAGGCCAACGAGATCGCGCAACACTTCATCCCCGAGGTCAAGCGCGTGAACCGCAGCGGCCCCGCCCCCAACCACAAGCCGTCGCTGCTGCAGGACTACGAACTCGGCCGCGCCATGGAGATCGACGTGCTGGTAAAGGCGCCCCAGGCGTTCGCGCGCACCGCCGGCCTGTCCACGCCGACGCTCGACCTCATCGCCGCGCTGGCGATCCAGAAGGCGCGCGACAAGGGGCTCTATGCGGCGTGAACTTCAGGCGATCCCGTCGATCCAGGCCGTGAGCGCATCCAGCACCTCTGTGATCGCCTCCTCATTGGTCCGGCCGGACTTCTTCAGCACCGCAAACGAGTGATCCCCGCCTTCGACCTGATGCAACGTCGCCTTCGCTCCGAGCTGCGCGACCACCGGTTCGAGGTGACCGAGATCGGCCAGCTCGTCACGCGTGCCTTGCAGGAATAGCATCGGGACGGCAATGCCGGCGAGATGCTCGGCGCGCTCGGAGGACGGCTTCTTGGCGGCATGCAGGGGGAAGCCGAGGAAGGCGAGACCCCTCACGCCGGGCAGCGGAGACTTCGAC
>JAEYTQ010000496.1 GCA_023433965.1 Pseudomonadota bacterium
GCGGTGAAGGACGAGCTCGAGCTCGTCACCGAGGCCTCGAAGCCGTTCGAGCTCGAAGCATTCCGCGAGGGACATCTGACGCCGGTCTATTTCGGCAGCGCGCTGCGCAATTTCGGCGTCGGCGACCTCCTGGAGGGCCTCGGCAAGTTCGCGCCCGAGCCGCGCGCGCAGGACAGCGACCAGCGCAAGGTCGAGGCCACGGATCCGCGCATGAGCGCGTTCGTGTTCAAGATCCAGGCCAACATGGATCCGAACCATCGCGACCGCATCGCGTTTGCGCGGCTCTGCTCCGGCAAGCTCAGCCGCGGCATGAAGGCCAAGCTGGTGCGCACCGGCAAGAGCATGCCGTTGTCGAGCCCGCAGTTCTTCTTCGCGCAGGATCGTTCGGTGGCGGATGAGGCCTTCGCCGGCGACGTTGTCGGCATCCCCAACCACGGCACGCTGCGCATCGGCGACACGCTGACCGAAGGCGAGGATTTCAACTTCGTCGGCGTGCCGAGCTTCGCGCCGGAAATCGTCCGCCGCGTGCGTCTCACCGATGCGATGAAGGCCAAGAAGCTGAAGGAAGCGCTGCAGCAGATGTCGGAAGAGGGCGTCGTGCAGGTGTTCCGCCCGCGCGACGGCGCCCCGGCGCTGGTCGGCGTGGTAGGCGCGCTCCAGCTCGACGTCTTGAAGGCGCGGCTGGAGGCCGAATATTCGCTGCCGGTCGAGTTCGAGGTCAGTGAGTTCCAGCTGGCGCGCTGGGTTTCCTCGGAGGACCGCAAGAAGCTCGACGCCTTCATCGCCGCCAACACCTCCAGCATCGCGGACGATGTCGACGGTGATCCCGTCTATCTCGCCAGGAACGAGTTCTATCTCGGCTACACCAAGGAGCGCGCCGAGGGCATCGAGTTCAGCAACGTCAAGGACGTCAAGAAGAAGGGGTAGGCGGGCGCTGCCCGGCAAGCCGGCCAAGGAGCCGGTGTTGAACGCGAGCATGTGAACGCGTGCGGGCTTGACGTGTTCATTCGCGATGCCACGTTCGCATGATGTGGCGCAGCCTTCTCGTCATCATCCTGCTGGCGATCCCGGTCGGCGCCGCCAACGCGCAGCGTCGCCAGATCAATCCGATTCCGTTCTCGCATGAGCCGTGCAGCGTGCTCGACGAAGGGCCGTGCACGCCGTCCTATTGCAGCCCGCTCGAGCCCGGCCCCTGCATCCCCGAGATCGACTATCCCTACGGCCAGAATCTCCAGCTCACCATCCAGAGCGTTCCGCCCGAGGCCGACCGCGCCAAATACAGAAAGCCCGATCACGCTCTCGACACGATCGGCGACCTCTTCGCCGCGCTGCGCAGCTGCTGGTCGCCGCCATCGGACCATGCCCGCGCAGGCATGCAGATGTCGGTGCGCTTCAGCTTCAACAAGGCGGGTGGCCTGATCGGCCCGCCGCGTCTGACCTTCGCGACCCCTGGCGTCTCCCCTGAGATCCGAACCACTTACCTAAACGCGATCAATTCGTCGCTGAAGGCCTGTCTGCCGCTGAAATTCACCGGCGGTCTGGGTGGCGCACTGGCAGGACGCCCGATCGCGATTCGCTACGTCGACAATCGCGAGCTCAAGTAGCGCATCGGTTGCGACCCGCGGCCAATCGATGATACCTCAGAGGCGGGGGCTGCTTTGCGGGGAGGATGTCGTGGGTCTGGTGGTCATGATCCTGGGGCTGGTGCTGTTTTTCGCCGCCCATGTTTTCACGACGAGGCGCGTGGCGCGCGCGCAGGCCATCGCGAAGCTGGGCGAGGGGACCTACAAGATCCTCTATTCGCTGGTCTCGCTGGCGGGGCTCGCGCTGATCATCTGGGGTTACTCCCACTATCGCGCCACCGGCTGGATCGACGTCTGGTACCCGCCGAAAGCGATGAAGCACGTCACGCTCGCGCTGATGCTGCCCGCCGTGATCCTGGTGGTGGCGTCCTATCTGCGCGGCCGCATCTATGCGACGCTGAAGCATCCGATGCTGGCCGGTGTCAAGCTGTGGGCGGCGGCGCATCTGCTCGCCAATGGCGATCTCGGCTCCATCATCCTGTTCGGCTCGTTCCTGGGTTGGGCGGTGTTCGACCGCATCACGCTCAAGCGCCGCAGCGACGGCGGCGCGCCGCCGATCCCGGTCGGCGGCGTCAGCAACGATCTGATCGCGGTCGCGGTCGGCGTCGTTGCTTATGTAGCACTGGCCTTCGCGTTCCATCCGGTGGTGATCGGCGTACCCGTCATGGGCGTTTAGCCGATCAGCGCAAGACGGGGCTCGCGTGA
This sequence comes from Pseudomonadota bacterium, assembly GCA_023433965.1. Classification (GTDB taxonomy): domain Bacteria; phylum Pseudomonadota; class Alphaproteobacteria; order Rhizobiales; family Xanthobacteraceae; genus Bradyrhizobium. The sequence continues at coordinate 2,289 of JAEYTQ010000496.1, forward strand.
CCGTGCGGTCAAGATAACAAGAGCAACGAGCCGAGGGCATCCCGATGGACTGGTCGCAATCTCAGATCCCGCCGATGCGGCTGGAGACGCGCTTCGGCGATCGGGTGGTGCCGGCATTTTCGGATCGGCCCGCGAGCCTGTGGGCGATGATTGCCGAGGCGCGCGATCGCAATGCCGATGGCGAAGCCTTGATCGCAGGCCATGTTCGCCTGAGCTGGCGGCAGGCGGTGGAGCAGGCGGCGCGGATCGCGGCGGGCTTTCGCAGGCTCGGCCTTGCGCGCGGCGATCGCGTCGCCATCCTGCTCGGCAACCGGATCGAGTTTCCGCTGCTGCTGCTTGCCGCCGCACATGAGGGTCTCGTCACGGTCCTTCTCAGCACGCGCCAGCAGAAGCCCGAGATCGCCTACATGCTCGGCGATTGCGGCGCGAAGATCCTGATCCACGAGGCAGCGCTGGCCGAGCGGCTGCCCGATGCGCAGGACGTACCCGATCTGATCCACCGCATCCCCATCGACGACGATCCGGCCCGGTCGCGTTTCTCCGCGCTTTCCGACAACGCGCCGGCGCCCGCGCCGGTCGAGGTCGGCGAAGAGGACACCGCGATGATCCTCTACACCTCCGGCACCACCGGCAAGCCGAAGGGCGCGATGCTGGCCCATTGCAACATCGTCCATTCCTCGATGGTGTTCGTGTCCTGCCTGCAATTGACGCAAGCGGATCGCTCGATCGCCGCGGTGCCGCTCGGCCACGTCACCGGCGTCGTCGCCAACATCACGACCATGATCCGCTGCGGCGGCGCGCTGATCATCATGCCCGAGTTCAAGGCTGCCGATTATCTCGAGCTCGCCGCGCGCGAGCGCGTCACCTACACGGTGATGGTGCCGGCGATGTACAATCTCTGCCTGCTCCAGCCCGATTTCGACAGCTACGATCTGTCGAGCTGGCGCATCGGCGGCTTCGGCGGCGCGCCGATGCCGGTCGCGACCATCGAGAAGCTCAAGGCCAAGATCCCCGGCCTGAAGCTGATGAATTGCTACGGCGCGACCGAGACGACGTCGCCCTCCACGATCATGCCGGGCGAGCTGACGGAGCGCCATATCGACAGCGTCGGCCTGCCGTGTCCTGGTGCCCGCATTCTCGCGATGGGGCCTGATGGCCGCGAGCTGCCGCCCGGCGAGATCGGCGAACTCTGGATCCAGAGCGCCTCCGTCATCAAGGGCTATTGGAACAACCCGAAGGCCACGGCGGAAAGCTTCACGGGGGGCTTCTGGCATTCGGGCGATCTCGGCTCGGTGGATGCGGCGGGCTTCGTCCGCGTGTTCGACCGGCAGAAGGACATGATCAATCGCGGCGGGCTGAAGATCTATTCGGCCGAGGTCGAATCCGTGCTGGCCAGCCATCCGGCGGTGGTGGAGAGCGCGATCATCGCCAAGGCGTGCCCCGTACTCGGCGAGCGCGTCCACGCCGTAGTGGTGACGCGGCAGCCGGTGACCGATACGGACCTGCGCGCCTGGTGCGCCGAGCGCCTGTCCGACTACAAGGTTCCCGAAACCATGGCGATCGCATCGGAGCCGCTGCCGCGGAACGCCAACGGAAAGGTGCTGAAGCGGCAGCTGCGGGAGCTGCTGGGAAGCTGAGCCGGGCAGGCGGCTTCCGAGCTATCCCGGGTGGTTAACGCCTTGATCGGGCTCGCTTTGCCTTGCCACCGCCATATCGTTAGGGTACCTCGCCGCCACACGGGGACGGGATTCCTGACGCGACTG
>JAEYTQ010000543.1 GCA_023433965.1 Pseudomonadota bacterium
GGCTCCATCGCGGCGGCGACTTCGCGCTCGGACAGGCCATGACCGGTGTCGCGGATGCGAAGTGCGATCTCGCCGCGGTCGGTCGTCGCGGTCGAGACGATGACCTGGCCGCCGGCGCTGGCGAGCCGGATCGAGTTCGCGATCAGGTTCATGGTGATCTGCCGCATCGCGCGCGCGTCCACGTTCACCTGCGGCAGCGCATGGGCGAGCGAGGTGCGGATGATGATGCGCTCGCGGTTGGCCTGCGGCTGCATCACCGTGACGCAGGCCTCGACGAGGTCGTTGAGATTGAGGTTGGCGAAGTCCAGGTCGAGCTTGCCAGTCTCGATCCGCGACAGCTCCAGGAGGTCGTCGATGATGGCGATGACGCGCTCGCCGGAGGCGCGGATGTCCTTCATGTATTCGCCGTAGCGCTCGTTGCCGAGCGTGCCGAAGCGCTCCGAGATCATCACCTCGGCAAAGCCGATGATGGCGTTGAGCGGCGTGCGGATCTCGTGGCTGATCCGCGCCAGCATGTCGGCCTTGGCGCTGGCCGCGCCGTCGACGAGGTGGCGCGCCTGCGTCAGTTCGCTCTCGTCCTTCTTGGCGTGCGAGAGGTCGCGGAACACGGCGAAGAAGTTCGGCCCCTCCGGCCGCGTGCGGCCCATGATCATCGCGAGCGGGATCACGCCGCCCTTCTTCTCGCGCCCCAGCACCTCGCGGCCGTGGTCGAGCAGGCTCGCGATGTCCTGGCTCTTCAGGCTGTGCAGGTAGTCGGCGACGATCTGCTGGCTCTCGGGCGCGAACAGCGTCAGCAGGTTCTGCTGCAGCAGCGTCTCGCCGTCATAGCCGAACAGCGCTTCCGCGCTGCGGTTGCAGGCGTGGATGTTGCCTTCGGCATCGAACATCACGATGCCCTCGGCCGTGGTGTCGAGGATCGCGGCGAGATCTTCCGCGTCGGCATCGCCGGCCATGGGCTCGGGGTCGGGATCCGGGAAGGGCTCGTGGAAGACAGGCTCCGCGGTGACGGAAGGGGCGACGACCGCCGGCTGCGGCAGCGCGCAGATCAGCGCATGGGCGCTCTCGCCGTCCCAGTCGATCGTGTGCAGATGCGCGTCGGTGGTGGCCAGCGGCGTTTCGCCGTTCGCAACCGTCGCGCTGATCGTGACAGGCGTGCCGGCTTGCGAGGTGCTGCTCGCGGAGGACACGCCGGGCTCGACATAGAGCGCGTCGAGGCCGCCGGCATCCTCGAGCGCATGGATGCTGGCATGGCCCATGCGCGCCAGGAACGCCGGGTTGGCATAGAGCAGGCGGTCGAGCCGGTAGATCAGGATGCCCGTCGGCAACAGGTCGAGCAGCGTGCGGTCGCGCGCGCTGATTCCGCGCGCCGGCGGCGCTGGCTCGGTCAGCCATTCGGCGGCAGCTTGCGGCGCCTCCGGCTCCGGCGCCGGTGGCTCGGCTGCGATCTCTGCCGCCGGCTCGGCTGCGTCGGCCGCGATGGTCTCGCGCTCGCGTTCGAGCCGCTCGGACAATTGCCGCGCGAGCTCGTTGAACGCGCTGTTCTCGACCGGCGTCAGCGTCGGCGCGCTCTGGTCACGGAGTGATCTGGTGTCGCCGTGCGGACGGAACGGCACGACATTGGGAGGGGTTTCCACGGGCGTGTCCCGATCGGTTGGGTGTGAAGTCGCGTCGGTTGTGGGCGCTGGCAGGTCGGGCGCTGGCAGGTCGGGCGCTGGGAGCTCAGGCTCGGCGATCGGCTCGGGCTCGGGTGGCTCGATCGCTGGTGGCGGCGCCGCTGCTTCGGGCTCCGGCTCATGCTCGACGATTTCGGCCGGGAGCTCCTGCTGCGCCGGCGGCTCGGTGAGCTGCTCGAAGCGGCGCAGCGCCTCGAGCCGGTTGAGGGCATCGAGATCGCGGCAGACGCCAAAGCCCTTGAAGCCGGCGAAGTTGCGCGCGGCGTCGTACACAGGCAGGCCGGCAAGCTCGACCGGAATGTGCTCGCCGCCGTCGGCCGGCCAGTTCACGATAATGCCGGCCCAGGTGTCCTTGCTGTCCAGCGCCTTGGCCACGCGGCCATCGCCGTCGAGCGAAAACTCCGCGGCGATCTCGCGCCAGGGACGGCCGAAGCCGGCGGCGGTACGCGCGCCGATCAGGCCGATGAAGTCGTCGGAGAGAAGCACAAAGCGGCCCTCTGCATCCACCTGCCAGAGGAAGCGCAGCGGATGCTGACGCGGTGCGGGCGGCGCTTGCCGGCCCGATAACTCCTGGCCCAAGGACTGCTGGCCCGATGGCGGCTCGACCATATCAGCATTGATCGCCTCGGCCTGCGGCGACACAATGGCTTGCGGCTGGTTTTCAACCGGAGTTTCGGGCGCGTCGTCCGCGGCCGTCTCGCTGGCGGGCTGCGTCGGCGCGGCCGTCTCCGCCGGCGTCTCGGCCGGGTCGGCGAAAGCGTCGAACAGGGCGAACCCGGACGCAGCCTCCGCCGGTGGCGCAGGCGGTGCGTCCTCCGGCATTGCGGCCGGAAGCTCGCTGTCCGGCGTGACCCCGGGCGCGTTGCGCGCCGAAGCTGCGCCGGCGGCCGGCTCGATCAGCGCGACCAGGCCGACATCGACGCCCGTGCCGACCCGTTGCAGCACCATCTGGCCGATCCCGACCGGCGTCGCCGCGCGCCCCTCGCGCAGCGCATCGTCGCGGGCCCGGTCGAGGCCGGCCTCGAACAGGTCGCGGAAGCCGAGCAGGGCGCGGGCCGCCTCGCTCGCCCCCGCGAACACGCCGTCCGGCGCGAACGCGGCCATCGGCACCGTGGCGCCGGCCACCAGCCGATGCAGCCGCTCCACCAGCGGCATCGGGCGCGGCGGCGGGTCCATCGCGATCACCAGCACCGCATGGCCGCCATCGGCGAAGTCGAGCCGCGCGCAGCCGCAGGTCATCAGCGTCCCCAGCCGGGCGCCGAAGCCGCGCAGCCGCTCCAGCCGCACGTGGCCATTCGCCGGCAACTGGTGGGCAAGCCTGATCACCTGGCGGCGATGGGGGTCGGCGGGGCCGAATACCTTGCCCGCGAGGGCGGCGCTGTCGGCGGCGCCGAACAGCTTGGCCCCGACCGGATTGGCCCACAGCACGCGCGCGCCGTCGGTCGACCACAGCCAGGCGGGCAGGGGAGAAGTCGCATGCACGGCCAGCCGCGGATCGTCCACCCCTCGCAACTGGAAATCCGAATGCGTCATCAGGCCGGCTTGTCACTCATGTGGCTGGCGGCTTGCCGGGAATGGCAGCCTTAAGAAAGAGTTAGTATTGCCCGCGCCCGCGCGCAGGTCCACGTCTGCCGCGCCGTCCGGCCGCCCCAAGCCGCGATAACCTTAATCCCGCCACCCAGGCAAGCCGCGCCGGGGCCGCGTCCAAGGGATTCGCGAGGAAGGGCCTTGCGAAGAGACGAACCCGCGGCAACCGCGGTGCCCATCCTCCCCTGGAGGGGGAGGATCGGTTCGCACGCAGCGCAGCGGAGCGCGAACCGAGGTGGGGTGACAGTCTCTCCACACGGGCAGTCCCCGAGTGGAAAGATCACCCCACCCCGCTCGCGCTGCGCGCGATCGACCCTCCCCCTCCAGGGGAGGGTCAGCAAGCTACAACCGCTGCATCGACACCGAGACTTTCGGGCCGTTCTTGATGGTCTGATAGACCACGCAATAACGCTCGGTGAGCTTGAGCAGGAGATCGAGCTTGTCCTGCGGCGCGTCGGTGTCGACCTCGAAGCGCAGGCGGATCTCGGCAAAGCCGACCGGCGCTTCCTTGTCGATGCCGAGCGTGCCCCGGAAGTCGAGATCGCCCTCCGCATAGACGTTGCCGGTCTTGAGCGGCACCTCGATCGCGGTCGCAACCGATTTCAGCGTGACGCCGGCACAGGCGACCAGGGCTTCGAGCAGCATGTCGCCGGAGCAGAGCTCGAGGCCGGAACCGCCTGTGCCCGGATGCAGGCCGGCCATCGCGATGGCGCGGCCGGTCTCGACCTTGCAGGCGATGCCTTCGCCGTCGGTGGAGCCCTTGGCCTTCAGCGTGATCAGCGCGGCCTTGGGATCGGTCTTGTAGCGCTCCTTGATCGGAGCTTGCATCTGGCGCAGCTGAACAGCGTCCATCTCGTTCTCTCCCGGAACAGCGTTTCTGACGAGCGGTATAGAAG
>JAEYTQ010000571.1 GCA_023433965.1 Pseudomonadota bacterium
CCCGGTCTTCCTGGGGCCCGGCATCGTCTGAAACTATCCGACTTGGATGCGGGGCTTATTAGGGGATTCCGGGGGCTTTCGTCAACCGCTGCTAGCGCTTGGCTCGCTTTTTCGTGACCTTTTTTGCCGCCTTCTTGGCACCCATTTTGGCGGCCCTTTTTGCTGCCGGTTTGGTGGCCTTCTTGACCGTCTTCTTGGTCGCCTTCCTGGCAGCCTTCACGGCCTTTTTGACGGCCTTCTTGGCAGTTTTGGCCGATTTTGCGGGCTTTTTAGCCGCTTTGGCCGGCTTTTCGGCCGGTTTCTTCGTCGCCTTGGTCTTCTTGGCCGGCGCCGCCTTGGCCGCGCTTCGGGCGTGGGTCTTGGGCTCGACCGCCCCCAGTGCCAGAAGCTGGCGGTGGATGGCGCGGGTGACCTCGTCGATGGCCATCATGCCGTCGATGGTCGAGAGCTTCCGACGCTCGGAATAGTAGTGAATCAGCGGTTCCGTCTGGCTGCGGTAGCTGGCGAGCCGCTTGGTCAGGACCTCCGGAGTGTCGTCGACCCGGACCTCCTCGCCCCGCTCCCGCATCTGCGCGACGCGGGCCTCGACGCGACTCAGCAGCGCGCTCTCATTGACCCGAAGCTCGATCACGGCGTCGAGCTTGAGATGCTTGCGCTTGAGCAGCTCGTCGAGCGCTTCGGCCTGAGGCACGGTGCGCGGGAAGCCGTCGAGGATGAAGCCGTTCTTAGCGTCGGGCTGGTCGATGCGGTCGGAAATGATTCCCACCACGACGTCATCAGGCACGAGACCCCCGCTGGCCATGATCTCCTTCGCCTTCAGCCCGACAGGCGTTCCAGCCGCAACCGCGGCGCGTAGCATGTCCCCGGTCGAGAGCTGGACGATGCCATAGCGCTGCACCAGGAGCTGCGCCTGAGTCCCCTTGCCCGACCCCGGCGGTCCCAGAAGTATAATTCTCATCGGCGTACGCCCCCCGGATTGGTGAGCGACACGTCGCGCACCTGTGCTTGGATATCAAGAGCGGTGCAGACCACAACCAGCGCCGCACCGCCATTGACGACCATACTATAAGGCAGACCGATCCCGTAAAGCTCGAACACCTCCGGAATCAACTGCAACGCCGTCAGGTAGACGGCTCCGACCACCGTCGTCAATGACACGACGCGATCGAGATAGCTGGCTGTGGCTTCGCCGGGTGCGATGCCAGGAATTGTGCCGCCACGCCGCGCCAGGGACTTGGCCGTGTCCTCGGGATTGACGACATAGGCGGTGTAGACGAAGGCGAGCGCGAACACCGCGATCGACACCAGGATAATGCGTGCCGGCTGCCCCCATTGGAGATGCCGGTAAGTCGCCGCGACCAGGGGGTGGTCGCCACCCAGGAGGAAGCCGGCAAAGGTAAGCGGCAGAAAGAAGATCCATGGCGCCACGGTGACCGGAATCAGGAACCCGGCGCTGTTGAGCTTGATCGGCAGCACGCCGGCCCGCGCCGGCAACTGCCGCGCGCCGACATCGAGCGCGCCGAACTCGACCCGAACATTTCGCCGCGCGCCTTCGACCAGAACGATCACTGCGACCATCACGATCCAGAGCAAAGCGTGGATGAACACCAGGCTGCCCGAGACCGCCCCGCTGCGCACGACATCCGCGATGCCGGCGACATCTTGCGGCAGCGAGATCAGGATGCCGAGGCTCAAGATCAGAGCCAGGCCGTTGCCGATGCCGTAGCGGGTGATCTGTTCGCTGGGCCACATCAGCACGAAGACCCCCCCGATCATCGAGGTTGCAGCCGTCGCCACGAACCAGCCGTCCGGATCTTTGACCAGCCCCGGAATGGAAACCATTGCAAAGGCGATGCCGTAGGCTTGAAAGGCGGCAAGCGCCAGCGTGATTCCGAGCGTTGCACGGGCGACCTTGCGCCGGCCGGCCTCGCCCGAGCGCTCGAGCAAATCAAGGCCGCGCCACACCACGGACAGCAACCGGACCAAGATCGCCGCAGTCAGATAAGGAACGAGGCCGAGCGCAAAGACCGAAAGACGGAGGTTGAAGCTGGGCAGCGACGAAAGGCGCGCAACATCCAGTCCCGGGATCGGGAGCTGCGAGCCCAGCCTGAAGAGGAGCAGCGCGCCAATCGTGAAAGCGATCCGGCGCGCGAGCTCCCTGCTCATCTACGGCGGCCCCGCAGCTTGGACTTGCGGATCAGACCTTCGTACTGGTGCGCCAGCAGATAGCCCTGGACCTGCGCCACCGTATCCATGGTGACGCTGACGACGATCAGCAACGACGTACCGCCGAAGTAGAACGGCACCGAGGCGTAGGAGATCAGGATCTCGGGGATCAAGCAGACGATCGCCAGGTAAATCGCACCCACCACGGTGATGCGCGACAGCACGTAGTCGATATATTCCGCGGTGCGCTCGCCCGGGCGGATGCCCGGAATGAAGCCGCCGTGCTTCTTCAGGTTGTCCGCAGTCTCGGTCGGGTTGAACACGATCGCGGTGTAGAAGAAGGCGAAGAACACGATCAGCGCCAGATACAGGATCAGGAACAGCGGGCGGCCATGGCCGAGCTGGGTGGTGATCCACTGAAACCATTCCGGCCCGCTGCCCGTGTTGAAGTTGGCCACCGTCGTCGGCAGCAAGAGCAGCGAGGACGCGAAGATCGGCGGGATCACGCCGGAGGTGTTGAGCTTGAGCGGCAGATGCGAGGACTGGCCCTCGAACATCTTGTTGCCGACCTGGCGCTTTGGATACTGGATCAACAGGCGGCGCTGCGCGCGCTCGATGAAGACGATGAACGCGATCACGACGACGGCCATGATGATGACGACCAGGATCAGGCCGGTCGACATCGCGCCCTGACGGCCGAGCTCGAGCATGCCGGCGAGCGCTGCGGGCAGTTCGGCGACGATGCCGGCGAGAATGATCAGCGAAATGCCGTTGCCGATGCCGCGCGAGGTGATCTGCTCGCCGAGCCACATCAGGAACATGGTGCCGCCGGTCAGCGTGATCGCGGTGGACAGGCGGAAGAACAAGCCGGGCTCGCTGACGACGTTGCCGGCCCCCTCCAGGCCGACGGCGATACCGTAGGACTGGAACGCGGCCAGGATGACGGTCAGGTAGCGGGTGTACTGATTCAGCGTCTTGCGGCCGGCCTCACCTTCCTTCTTCAGCGCCTCGAGCTGCGGCGAGACCGTGGTGAGGAGCTGGATGATGATCGAGGCCGAAATGTACGGCATGATGTTCAGCGCGAAGATCGCCATGCGGTGGATGCCGCCGCCGGCGAACATGTTGAACATGCCGAGGATGCCGCCCGCCTGGGAGCGGAACACCTGCTCCCAGATGTTGGGATCGATGCCGGGCAGCGGGATGTAGGTTCCGAGCCGATAAACGAGCAGCGCACCCAGAGTGAACCAGATGCGCTTCTTCAGTTCGTCGGCCTTGGCAAACGCGCCGAAATTGAGATTGGCTGCCAGTTGTTCCGCTGCAGAAACCATCTTGGACTTTCTCCCGCCGCCTGTTGCGCCGTTGATGCCCGCGGCCGGGCTGAAACTAGCGGACGCCGGACATTATCTGGGGCTCGGCTTCGATAAGTCCACGTCCCGCATGCGTAAAGGCCCGCGAGGCGCGGGCCAATGACGCAGTTGTTACGCCGCCTCGCCTTCTTCCTTGGGCTGGGCGAGGATCTTCACCGACCCGCCGGCCTTCTCGACCGCCGCGATCGCGGTCTTGCTGGCGCCGTGCACTTCGATGTTGAGCTTGGACTTGAGCTCGCCGCGGCCGAGCAGCCGCAGCCCGGCCTTGGCCCGGCGCAGCACGCCAGCCTTGACCAGGGCTTCGACGTTGACGACGCTGCCGGCGTCGATCTTCTTGGC
>JAEYTQ010000607.1 GCA_023433965.1 Pseudomonadota bacterium
CGGATTTCATCCAGCGTCGCCGCTGTCTTGCTGTTGAGATAGTCAAAATCCATCGCCTGTCCCCCTCTCGTCCTGATTGGCGGCCGTAAGGGGATTCTTGGCGGGCGATGGTTAATCTGCCGTTAAATGGACGGGGCAGATGAGCGCGGGATTAACCGTGATCGAGAGGCCTGCCTCCGTCTCGCACTGCCTGCCGCCCGCCCGCCTCATGATACTCGGCGGCCGTCCGCGCGACGCGCTCGCCCGCGGCGAGCACGTCCGTCACCCCCGATGCGGAGTGGCCGGCGCTCCAGATGTCGCGCCAGCGCTTCGGCCGGTTCTCGCGTGCGGCGACGTCGATGTCCTTGGCGATATCGATTGCGCCGCGCACCGGCAGATCGTCCGGATTGAGCCCGGCCGCGACGATCGACGGCCTCAGCATGCTGGTCTGCAAGCCCGTGAACGCGGTGGTGAGCAAGATGTCGTCGGCACTGCTGTCGACCAGCATCCGCTTGTAGCGGTCATCCGCCATGCTCTCCCGCGTCGCGATGAACTTGGTGCCCATATAGGCGAGATCGCAGCCGAGCACCTCGGCGGCATGCAGCGCCCGGCCGTCACTGATGCCGCCCGCAAGCACGATGATGCCGTCATAGAATGCGCGGACCGCGCGGACGAAAGCGAATGGATTGAGCCAGCCGGTCTGGCCGCCGGCGCCGGCGGTCAGCAGCACCAGCCCGTCGGCGCCCGCTTCGGCCGCACGTTCGGCGTGGCGGATCGAGGCGACATCCGCCAGCACCAATGCGCCGACGTCGTGCAGCGGCTTCAACACCGGCGCGGGCGAGCCGACCGAGGTGATGACGATCTCCGGCCTGTGCCGCAGCAGCACGGCGAGATCCTGCCCCAGCCGCGCGTTGGAATGGTGCACGATCAGGTTCGGGCAGAGCGGCGCGGCCTTGCCCCCCGTTTGCTCCTCGTGCTGCCGCAGCCGCGTCCCGATCTCCGTGAGCCATTCGTCGAGCTGTTCCGCGCCACGGCAATTCGCGGTGGGAAAGCTGCCGATCACTCCATTGCGGCAGGCTGCGACCATGAGCTCGACGCCCGAGACCAGAAACATCGGCGCCGCGATCAGCGGCAGACGAAGACGATCGCGGACGCGGTGAAGTCGATCCGGTGGCATGCATGCCTCCCTGCGCGGGCTTTGTCGTTTGCTCCCGCAGTCTCTGTGCTAGCGTGGCCGGCAACATAGGCACGCCAGAAGCCAATGACAAAGCAACGAGGAAACATATGTCTGATCCGCTCCACGCATCATCCCCGGCTTGTGCGCAGACGCTACGGGCGCTGTCGCGCTATCCCGGCCGCACCGCATTCGCCTGGCCCGGGGGATCGCTGAGCTATCAGGGCAGCATCGACCTGATCGGGCGCATCCAGGGCGTGTTCATGCGTCTGGGCCTGCAGCCCGGCGCCCGCGTCGCCTTCCTCACCGCGAACCGCGCCGACACCTGGTGCGCCGGCGTCGCCCCGCAACTGGCGCGGCTCTGCATCACCTGGCTGCATCCGCTGGGATCGCTCGAGGACCAGCTGTTCCAGCTCGAGGATTCCGGGGCCGAGATGCTGGTGGTCGATCCTGCCGCCTTCTATGACCGCGGCGGCGAGCTCGCGGCGCGAGCGGCGCGGCTCAAGGCGGTGTTCACCATGGGACCGGCCGGCTATGGCGTCGATCTCTTGGCCGCGATCGAAACCGCGGGACATGCGAGCCCGCTGTGCCTCGCCGGCCCCGACGATCTCGCCACGCTGAACTACACCGGCGGCACCACGGGCAAATCCAAGGGCGCGCTACGCTACCACCGCGAGAATGCCGGCGCTGCGGGCGCGATCCTCGCCGACTTCGAGATTCCCGAGGCCGCCCGCTATCTCACGGTCGCGCCGATTAGCCACGTCGCCGGCACGAAGGTGCTGCCGACCCTGATGCGCGGCGGCACCGTGCACATGCTGAAAGGCTTCGATCCCGAGGCGGTGCTGACGACGATCGCACGCGAGCGCATCAACTTCACGCTGTTCGTTCCGACCATGATTTACGTGCTGCTCGATCATCCCGCGCTCGGCAAGAGCGATCTCTCATCGCTCGAGCTCGTGCTCTACGGGGCGTCGGCGATGTCGCCGAGCCGTCTGGTCGAAGGCATCGAACGCATCGGCCCCGTGTTCTCGCAGCTCTACGGCCAGACCGAATGCTATCCCGTCTCGGTGCTGCGCAAGGCCGATCACGATCCCAAAAACCCGGAGCTGTTTCTGTCCTGCGGCTTCCCGATCTCGGCCTGCGAAGTCAGGATCCTCGACGACGACGACCAGGAGGTGAAGACGGGCGAGGCCGGCGAGATCTGCGTGCGCGCACCGCACGTGATGGCGGAGTACTGGAAGCGGCCCGACATCACCGCCGAGACGCTGAAGAACGGCTGGGTCCACACCGGCGACATCGCCCGCAGGGACGAGCGCGGCTACATGTTCATTCTCGACCGCAAGAAGGACATGATCGTCAGCGGCGGCTTCAACATCTTCCCCCGCGAGGTCGAGGACGTGCTGTCGCAGCACGCTGACGTCGCGATGGTCGCCGTGGTCGGCATTCCCGACGAGAAATGGGGCGAGGCGGTCACCGCCATCGTCGTGCCGCGCGAGGGCGCAAGGCCCGACCCGGACGAGCTGATCAATCTGGTGAAGGCGCGAAAAGGCCCGGCGCATGCGCCGAAGCAGATCCAGTTCGCCAAGCAACTGCCGATGACCGGCGTCGGCAAGGTCGACAAGAAGGTGCTGCGCGCGGGCTTCTGGAGCGGGCGCGACCGGATGGTGGGGTGAGGTGCCTCACCTCTTCTCGATCACCAGGCTCTGCACCGCACGGCCGAAATAGCCCTGCCGGTCCGCCAGCCGAGACATCGCAAGGCCGGCGCCGTCGCGGCCGATCCAGGATTCGCCGTCGAGCAGGATCCACTCGCCGACCGGTTGGCGCGCGAAGCTCACGGTGAGATCGGCGTTGATGTAGGTCCAGGCGCGGAAGTCGAGCGTCGAGGCGGTGCCGTTGGAGAAGTCGGCGGCGACCACGGCGCGCATCGCCTGCGAGACGGCTTCACCCTCGATCAGCGGATGCTCGACGCGAAACCAGATCGCGCCGGCGCCGGCCTGGCCGAAGCGGCCGCGCGCGGCACGCATCGACACCGATCGCACGAACGGGCTGGTGGCGGCGTGACCGTCCTCGAGCAGCGAGTCCTCCGGCGACGGCAGCGTGACCGGCAGCTCTCCGACCTCGTCCGGGAGCGGCTGCGCCTGGCACCTGATCTTGAGCACGGTGGCGCCGACCACCTGGACGCCGTCGGCGAGCAGCTTGATCTCGCAGAGCTGGATCTTGCGACCCTCGCGCAGGACCTCGGTCGCGATCGTGAGCGGGGCAACCGGCACCGGGCGCATCAGATCGATGGTGACGCGAGCGATCTCCATCGGCACCGCTGTCGGGATGCGCTCGGCCGCCCAGGTCACCAGCGAAGCCGGCGCCGAGCCGTGCTGCATGCGCCGGTCCCAGGGACCGGCCGCATCCGGGCTGGTGAGGACGCTGTTGCCGTCGATGCGGTAGATGGGTGACATGCTGCACTCGACCGTAGCGATCACAAGGGCGGATCGATCGCTTCCTCGTACTCCTTCTTGAAACGCGCGATCAGCTCGGCGGCTGGCACGACCTTGTCGATGCTGCCGATGCCCTGGCCACTTCCCCAGATTTCCTTCCAAGCCTTCGGCTTGGCGCGCTCGCCTGAGGCGTCGGTGCCGAAATTCATCTTGGAAGGATCCGAAGTCGGCAGATTTTCGGGATCCATGCCGGCGGCGAGGATCGAGGGCTTGAGATAATTGCCGTGCACGCCGGTGAAGAGGTTGGAGTAGACGATGTCGTCGGCGCTCGAGCCTGCGATCATCTCCTTGTAGCGCTCGACCGCATTGGCTTCCTTGGTCGCGATGAAGGCGGAGCCGACATAGGCGAAATCGGCCCCCAGGATGCGCGCGGCGCGGATCGCCTTGCCGTTGCCGATCGCACCCGACAGCGCGATCGGGCCGTCGAACCACTTTCGCGTCTCGGCCACGAAGGCCAGCGGCGAGATGGTGCCGGCATGGCCGCCGGCGCCGGCCGCAACCAGGATCAGGCCGTCGGCGCCCTTCTCGATCGCCTTGTGCGCGAATTTCTGATTGATTACGTCGTGGAAGACGATGCCGCCCCAGCCGTGCACCGCCTGGTTCAGCTCCTCGCGCGCACCGAGCGAGGAGATGATCATCGGCACCTTGTACTTGGCGCAGAGCTGCATGTCGTGGTCGAGCCGGTTGTTCGACTTGTGCACGATCTGGTTGACCGCGAACGGCGCCGACGGCCTTTCGGGATGGGCGCGGTCATAGGCCGCGAGCTCCTCGGTGATCCGTGCCAGCCATTCGTCGAGCAGCTCCGGCGGCCGCGCGTTCAGCGCCGGAAACGAGCCAACCACACCCGCCTTGCACTGTGCGATCACGAGATCGGGCACCGAGATGATGAAGAGCGGCGAGCCGATCACGGGGATCGACAGGCGCCCTTTGAAAAGGGCAGGCATGGACATTACGAAACGATCCTCTGTTGGCCGGTCATGGAAGGTTGGGCGCCATACCAACAAGGCAATCTTTCAACTGTCAAGTATTGCGTTTTGGCGCCGAGGCGGAGGCGACGACCGCAATTCCAAGCAACGGAATTCCTCTCCTGTCATTCCGGGACGCGCGTAGCGCGAGCCGGGAATCCATTTCTTCGCGCCTACCGACGCACGATGGATTCCGGGCTCAACGCCGCGCGTCGCCCCGGAATGACCAGAGGAGAGAGTTGCCCTACCCGATCAGATCCGGATTGATCAGCCGCTCGAACGAAAACATCTCGTCCCACCTCTCCTGCGTCAGCAGCTCCCGCTCGACCACCACGATCTGGTGCAGCGACTTGCCGCTCGTGTATCCCTCGCGCGCGATCTCGGTGCACTGCTTGTAGCCGAGCAGCGGCTTCAGCACCGTGACGATGCCGAGCGAGTTCAGCACC